>NZ_JBMDKO010000069.1:0-23797 GCF_057809755.1 Pseudomonas sp. FG13 | reverse complement strand
ACCGTTGAGGTCGGCACCCTGTGGTTGAACAGGCAGTGTGCTCAAGGCGGGCTGACCACGCTTCTACTCTTGCCATCGACATGACGCAACGGCACTGCGCGGTAATCCAACCCATCAATACAGCACGCATTCACACTGAGAACCTCAGGATTGCTACGCCGTCGGTGGTACACATAGATACCGCATGTCCCGCAAAAGTAATGCTGGGCCACGCCGCTGTTCCAGCGATACAGACGTAGCACGTCTTCACCACGGCTGATGCGAAACTGCTCCCGCGGCACCGTAGCCATCAACGCATTGCGCTTGCTGCACAGCGAACAGTCGCAACTGATCAGTTCTTCAATTTCGGCCTCAAAAGCAAAGCCAACCGCTCCACAGTGACAGGCGCCCGTGTAGTTCATCGTGGGTAATCTCCATTGTCAGTGAGTTCGCCGCCTCATCGTAGTGGATTACCCGCCGCGTTGCGTCGGAGGTTCGAAGTTCCTGCAGGCATTAAAAAGCCCCGATACCGCACGGTACCGAGGCCAGGTGCCTGCACCCGCAGGCTTTATTTTTTCAGCGAGTCGTACGCTTCCAACGTGCGTAACGAATAGATGTAGGCAGCGCCAGCGTTGAGCGAAATGGCGGTTGCCAAGGTAGCCGCCACTTCTTCGCGGCTCGCTCCAGCCTTGATCGCCGCGTCCGCGTGAACCGCGATGCAGCCGTCGCAGCGAGTGGTGACAGCGACGGCAATCGAAATCAATTCTCGGGTTTTCCCATCCAGCACATCGTTTTCGGCGGAGGCTTCGCCAAGGGCCATGTAGGCCTTGACCATTTTCGGGTTGCTTTTTCCGAGCGAGCCGAAAGCCTTCTGAATGGTGGGTAGCAGTTCGGACCAGTTGTTGAACATCGCATGACTCCTGAGCAAGTTGGTGTACTGTTTCGACAGGCTCAGTCTCCCTCCAGGGCGAGATTCGAGTTTGTCCGATCCGCTCAAATTTTTATGCGAAGCGCTCAAATGAATTCGATCGATAAACTCATCAGCTTGGCCAACGTGCGAGGCAGTGTGGATCTGCGGTGTCAGTTTCAAGGAGATTGGGCACTCGATCATCAGCAGGAAGCCTTGGGAAAAGCGCCCTATCACATTGTGTTGACGGGAGAGTGCCGCGTCGAACTTCCGGACGGCCAGCGCCTGCCAATGCGCGCAGGAGACATTCTGCTTCTGCCTCGTGGGGCACCGCACCTCCTGCATGGCATCGGAAGAACGGCTGAGCCGCAAACCCCGAGGCTGGTGTCCGGTGGAACGCTGCCGCTTTACCGCATTGGCCGCGGGAGCACGGACCTGGACATGCTCTGCGGAAGTTTTCACTACAATCGTGCCTCCCTGTTGTTCAGCGCCCTCCCCGAACATCTCGTGATACCCAGTGCGGCTCTCCCTGCAAGCGCTCCCCTGCCGGCCCTGGTCGACATGTTGCGAGGTGAAGCCGATAGCGATCAGGTTGGGGCGCATTTCTTACTCGATGCCTTGTCCCAAGCGTTGTTCACCCTGATCCTGCGCGCTCACCTCGCGAGCCACGGCCAACACACCGGCACCCTGGCCTTGTTGTCCGAAAAGCAGCTGGGCCGCGCCTGGCAATCGATGCTGGCGGACCCGGGCTACGAATGGACAGTGGATGCGCTTGCCGAGATTGCGAGCATGTCCCGTGCAACGTTCATGCGGGCTTTCGTGCGGGTAGCCGGCGTTTCGCCTTGGGTCTTGTTGACGCAGGTTCGAATGGAACTGGCCTTCAGCCTGCTGAGCCATTCGCACTTGGGACTGACTGACATTGCATCCCAGGTGGGGTATCAATCCCAGGCGGCTTTCAGTAAGAAGTTCAAGGAGGTATATGGTGAGGCGCCGGGGCGGGTGCGGCGTGGGATGTAATTGATCGTCCGGGTAGAGCGCTACATTAATGCGCAGGAGCAGCAATGACGGAACAGCCAGAAGAAAACAGCCTATTCCGAGTCAGGACACCCGACGATCTCGACGCGCCTGAGGCACTGGGTTTTACCGCCTGGGCTCGCGTCTGGACGGAACTTGGGGTCAGATGCACGTCGCAAGAGACGCACGAAAAACTCATTAGGCACTACGACGAGCCACACCGCGCGTACCACAACCGCCAGCACTTGGCTGAGTGCCTCCGGGTGCGTCGACTCCTCAACGCGGCCTGCCAGGCACCCGCCGAAGTCGACCTCGCGCTGTGGTTCCACGACGCGATCTACGACCCCCTGCGCAGCGACAACGAGTTGCGCAGCGCCCAATGGCTGGACGAAGTGGCCCGTGCTAGCGGCCTGGACGACGAAACGCGCCGCAGGCTTTACGACCTGGTCATGGTAACGCGACACGACAGTGCCCCGCAGTCGGTAGACGAGGCGGTGTTGGTGGACACGGATCTGGCGATCCTCGGGGCGTCGTTCGAGCGGTTCGAAGAGTACGACCAACAGGTCCGCCGCGAGTACCTGCACGTGCCGATGTCTATATATCGCCAAAAGCGACGTCAGATCCTGGAGGGCTTTCTAACGCGCGACCGCATTTATGCCACCGCCCCCTACTTCGACGCATTCGAGCAGCAGGCACGCGCAAATCTTGCACGTGCCATCGGCCGTCTCGATTGACATCGGATTCATGCAGCAGCATCGGCGCTTACTTGCACGCGCCTCGTCGACAGGGCTTACCGTATCCGATACAGCACAGCAGCCCCTGACTTGGGTTCGAAAGCCGGCACAGTGCGCTGCTTGAGGGGCATACCCGTCGCATCCCAAACCAAGGTGTCCGACGGGTACTCGTCCTTGCGGGTCATGGTGTCGATCTGCTTGACGATCACCTCCGAGCTTGCAGGCACTTCAGGGTTCCACCCGAATACGCCAACCCTCCCGTAAAACACGGCAGGTGCATCGACATCAAGACGCCGGTCGGGACACATCACCAGGCCGCGATCAAGCATGACCCGCAACGCGCCGACAGGCACCGCCTTCACCGTGGGCGTGGTGCGCTCGGTGCTGTGGCCTGGGCAGACGTTGGCCGAGCGGGTCACCATGTCCTCGACCACTTCACGATCAGATTGGGCCTGCGCCGAAAAGGCAACGGCAGACAGGGCGAGCACTACAAGATTTGATTTCCAGGGCACCCGAAACCTCCTATGTAAAAAATACTCCAGCGTTGCGGACCGCCCCCGGTAAGAACAGCCTGTTGCCTGGGGGCACACTTGAAGACTACAACGGCGTTGGTTTGTTCCGCTTGCTGATTGATACCCCTGGCTCTGGATATCTGTCACATTAATTTGTCCGCTTCTGGCCGGTTAGCGACGGTCTGACTTCGACCGTCGCTATGCATGGTCAAACCTCAGTCTGTTCCGCCATCTCGTATGGCCGAGTAATAACTGAACCGCCCGCCGGTCTTCGTCCTACGATAGATCAGTGATTCGTTCGTCTCATTGTGTGGGTGCCATACATTGCCGGATCAAGCCGTACGGCTTTCACCCAGCCTTTGACGATACGACCGTATTGACGAGTGGATAGAGGGTCTGAAGTATGCGGCCGGCTAGGAAAAAGGCAGTCCTCGCTGCGTAGCTGGGCCCGATGTATCCAGATCGAAGAGAGCCAGGTCTCGGTTTTTTTCCGCAATTTGAAGCCTTACTCGGATGGCCCAGATATCTCTCAGTCGGAGTGGTGCAGTCTGTTTTTTTATTGAGCCTGTTATTACCACGTCACAGGCTGGGCTTAGCTCCGTCCAGATTGACGAGCACAGCTATTGCACATTTAGCTGAACGGATACCTCTTTAGCCACCTCGATGAAAACTCGCATCGCTGCGCTCTGAAAGGCATCTTTGCGCCGCAAAAGGACGGCGGTGCGCTGCAAGCGCTCGGGCTCCAGTGCGATGGCCACCAGATCGTCATGGGCCAACGCGATTTTGGCCGGCAATAAAGTCGATAGATTCGTCCTACGAACGATTTCGATCACTGCACCGAGGGCATTGGCCTCCATTTGCACCTGAGGGCGAATCGCGTGTTTGCGGCAGTAGCGATCGATTTGTTCGCGGGTTGCAAACTCTGGGCTGAGCAGAATCAGGGACTCGGCATTCAGAGCCTGCAATCCAATGGACCGCTCCTCGGCCAAGCGGTGTCTACGACTCACCACTAAAGCGAGGGTTTCGTTCAGCAAAGGGATGGCATCAATATTCGGTGTATTTATTTCATCGAACGCGATCCCCGCGTCCAATTCTCCAACCAAAAGCAATTCCTCAATGCGCTCTTGGGAAATCTCCTTCAGGTTGAGAGTGATCTTAGGATACCGAGAGTGAAATGCTTCGATCACGGGCCCTACCAGATAAGTCGTGAACGTGGGCGTCACGGCCACGCGCAATGAGCCTCGGGAGAGGTCGCTCACATCGTGGATGGCGCTTTTAGCATCTCGCAATTCCTGATAAGCACGGCGCGCATACAGAAGATAGACGTCTCCCGCGTCAGTCAAGCGAGTTGTGCGTCCTGAGCGGTCGAACAACTGGGCTCCAAGACTTTCTTCCAACTGTTTCACCTGCTGCGATAGGGCTGGCTGAGACACGTGCAGCGCCGCTGCGGCCTTCGTGAAGCTGAGATGTTCCGCAACCGCGAGGAAGTATTGGATGTGACGAGCAAGCATGATTTCACTCATAAGATAATCTGATGCACGCCATAATAAATGAGACTTTTATCTTATGTAATGTGTTGCTTAATCTTTGTTTCACACCCAGAGACATTGAGACAGCAACCATGAAAGCGATCATCGACGGTTTTCTGAAATTCCAAAAAAACGCCTTCCCTGAGCGGGTCAAACTGTTCAAGGACTTGGCTAATCAGCAGAGCCCAAGAGCGTTGTTCATCTCTTGCTCAGATAGCCGATTGGTGCCTGAACTCGTCACCCAGCGCGAGCCAGGCGATCTGTTTGTAATCCGCAATGCCGGCAACATCGTGCCGTCATATGGCCCGGAGCCGGGTGGCGTTTCGGCCTCTGTTGAATATGCGGTCGCCGCTCTCCAGGTCGCAGACATCGTGATCTGCGGCCACTCCGACTGCGGCGCGATGACCGCCATAGCAACATGCAAGTGTCTGGATCACATGCCTGCCGTTGCCGGATGGCTCCGTTACGCCGACTCGGCCAAGGTGGTTAACGAAGCCCGCAAACATGCGGATCTACCGAGCAAAGTTACGTCCATGGTGCGTGAAAACGTCATCGCGCAACTGGCCAACCTCCAGACACATCCATCCGTTCGCCTGGCTCTCGAAGAAGGCCGCGTCACCCTGCATGGTTGGATCTATGACATCGAGAGCGGGCGTATCGATGCCTTCGATGGCAATACCGGGACTTTCGTGCCCCTCGCAGACAACCCCGAAGTTCACGCCGTTTCCCAGCAAGCCAGGCACGTCGCCTGAAACTCGTACCTGTAACCCTTACTAACCTAGGAGATTCGCCATGATCCAGACTCAAGCCACCCGCACCGCGCGCCAAGAACTGACCGAAACCATCATTTTGGCTAAGGCTCGCAAGGACCTGTCCTTCGCCGAGATCGTTGACGGCACCGGCCTATCCGAAGCCTTCGTCACTGCCGCCCTGCTCGGCCAGCATCCGCTGCCTTCCAGCGCCGCCCATGTCGTGGGCAAGAAACTCGAGCTTGATGCTGATCAAGTCGCTTTGCTGCAATCGATGCCAGTTCGCGGCAGTTTTTTTGACGGCGTACCGTCCGACCCGACTATCTATCGTTTCTACGAAATGATGTCGGTATACGGCACCACCCTCAAAGCTCTGGTTCACGAAAAGTTCGGCGACGGCATCATCAGTGCCATCAACTTCAAGCTGGACATCAAGAAAGTCGAAGATCCGGAGGGCGGCCATCGCGCTGTGATCACCCTGGACGGCAAGTACCTGCCTACCAAGCCTTTCTGATGTAAGTCAGCCCGGCGTCTGACGGCAACCGGGCTACACCTCAACCCTTTTTACGACTGAGCACCGCTCAAGTGCTTTGGTCTTCTCACGCCCTCACTACAGGTGTTCACTATGAAACTGTTACTCGTGTTACTCCTAGGCTCCATTGGCTCTGTCGCTATGGCCGATGAGCAAGATACTCAGACTGCGCATATTACGGTCGAGCCCTATCGCTACTCTCAACACCTGGACATCGCTCACATTGTGTCGATTACTCAGATACCCGATAGCTGCGATGTAGTGCCGGCGCAGATGACTTACGACGACTCCAAGGGCGACCGGCACATCATGGAGTACCACGTTATAGGTACCGGCTGTACGAATTGACTCTTCTCCCGTCCGCTCATCTGGCGCTAGATCGCTCGGCGCCAGGGACGGGGGCTCAAACACCCGCTGTCTCCTGTCCTTCTGAGAAAATAACTCTTCGCTACTTGCGCCCATACAGCGCGCTTCCCGCCTCTACTCGGCAGTAATAGCACGGAAGTGCATTTACTCAGGCCGTATCCACTACCAAGAACCGCCAACGGCTGACTGCCAAAATCAGCTCACCGCGAGTTCCCGCTTGCTACAAACGGAGTAGCGAGAGGAAATCGGCCAACGTGGCACTTCTGTCACTCTCATGTCGACGTAAGGCAAAATCAGAAGCGGAACCCTTACCTTGAATCCTCTATTCGGGCCAGCACACCTTGCCGTGTCTTCAGGCAGGGAAGCCATACGACCACGAGCGCTGTTGCTTGAGCGAGATGGATTGCGTTCAGTCTGTAAGTGCGGCAGTCATCAGCGCGCCCCACTTGGCTGCGCATGGATCTGAGGAACAACTTGCTACCACCTCGTGTATTACGACGGGAAATCAGTTGCCGTCGTTAAGAATAGGACCACAGCACCGCGCCGACTGGACTTGATTCGTATAGTCCAGATCAATCATGGAGCATCACATTGAGAATCGAGTACACAAAAGTGCAGGTAACTCTATTTCCCTAAACGGTAGTGCCTGAAAATTACGCACCTCTCGTCTGTCCCGCCGGTACTGATGCCTGCTTTAGCCGGCTGCCCTCAGAACCCTTACGAAGCCTTTGCAGCCTCATGGATGGACCTGATGGAGCAGGCATAGCTAGAGGACTTCAGTAATAGACTCATGGCTGGAAGAACTGCGACCGCTAGACCTTTCGCGAAGCAGGCGGTGAGGATCGTTGGCAGGCGGAAGAGCTGGATAGGACCGGCAAAGAATTGGAGGATAAAACTTTGGAGGGATTGCGGGCGGTTACGGGTTAGAGGATTTCTGATGAAGAAACTATTTATAGCGTTAGGCTCAAAAACCGACCTGAGCCTTTTCAACGAAAGGATCAGGTCGGTTGAGATATTTACAGACCGAGGTCAGACAGGCTTGGATGGTCATCTGGGCGGCGTCCCAGTGGCCAATGGAACTTGCGTTCGCTCTCCTTGATAGGCATGTCGTTCACGCAGGCGAAGCGACGGTGCATCAGGCCATCCGCTTCGAATTCCCAGTTTTCGTTACCGTAAGAGCGGAACCAGTTACCTGAATCATCATGCCACTCGTATGCGTAACGTACAGCGATGCGGTTGTCGGTAAACGCCCAGAGCTCTTTGATCAGGCGATAATCAAGCTCTTTTTTCCATTTGCGAGTAAGGAAACCTTTGGCTTCTTCGCGGTTGGTAGCAAATTCCGCTCGGTTGCGCCATTTGGTATCCAGTGTATAGGCAAGCGATACTTTTTCGGGATCGCGGCTGTTCCAGCCATCTTCAGCGAGTCGGACTTTCTCAATCGCCGTTTCACGAGTGAACGGAGGAAGTGGCGGACGAGTTTGTGCATTGGACATGGTAGTGCCTCCAGGACAATTGGATGTATCGGTTTATTTAACGTTTTCGGAACTCAGCAGAGCGGTACAACTTTCTTTCAGCGATCATCATCACAACATCAACGCGTCACGATAATCGCGATTTACATCAGCATCTCAACAATCCAGCTATGCGAACGGATACGAGCAGCCACGCAGACTAATATGCGTCAGGGGCATATTTGAACCGCACGTCTTGCGAAGATGTCAGAAAGTCAACTTCTTGAAGCGACACCTATTCAATCAGCAACTGTGCAACTTTTTTTGCGTCATCGACGGCACTGTAATCGCCCATCACGCGCGCCATGGTGATTGCGCCTTCGATTAATATGAGCAGTTGTCTCGCCAAGACGACTGGGTGCTCCGTATTCAACTGCTCGGTCAGCTCGAGTGTGTAATTGAGTAACTTCTGCTTATGCAGTTTGGCGATATGGCGAATAGGATCATCGGGATCCCCAACTTCTCCGGCTGTATTAATGAAAGCGCAGCCTCGAAATCCGTCTGACTCAAACCATCCCTTGAGCACCGTGAATATATTGAGAATACGCTCTTGCGGAGTATCCGCTCTATCGCATTCCGTTCTGAACCATTGCATCCAACGTACATCACGAGCATTCAGTGCGGCAGCTGCCACTTCATCTTTGGTCGCAAAATAGCGATAAATACTTTTGCGAGCGACACCTGAGGTCTTCACCAGAAGATCCATGCCCGTCGCATGAATGCCATTCTGATAAATAAGTTTCTCAGCGGTCGTTAGAATCTTTTCTCGGGTATCTGTCATTTTCATCTCCACGGACTCAATGTAGAACGATCGTTCTCCTCGGTCAAGCCTCGCTTGAATTTTTTTTGAGCGACTGTCGAGCACTGACGATACGAGGGACCGCATAGCCGGGCCTGATGCATCCAGTCTGCGACAAAAAACCTTGTCGCTCAGTTTCTCGAACTGCACTGGCCTGCTTTTTCTGCTGCATCAGCCCCAGCTCTTTGATGGTGTTGGCAGCAAACTCGATGAACGCTGAATGTCCGCTTCTGGCCACTTTCTACCACTCGCGAGAGGCTACAGCCGGCCAGAAGCCTGGAGTCGCTCCAGCGCTGCTCGACTGAATCTCGGGCCATCTCATGATTCTCAAAAAAACCACAAACAGCTCACAAAATTTTCATCCGCTTTCGCCAACCCTGTAATCGCTGGCGAAGGGCCAGCTCTCGAAGGCGTTACGTGGTACGCCACCGGAGCCAAACATGAATTTGAGATCGCTCAATATCGCGCGCAGAGCCGCATTCTGCTTCGGTGCTATCACCTTGCTTTTGATCGGGCTGGGAGGCTTCTCCTACGTTCAAGTCGGCCAATTGCGCGCCGCAGAACAAGACATAGAAGAAAAATCACTGCCTAGCATTCAAGTGGTCGATGACATTCAAATTGCACTTCTGCACGCTCGCCTCGAGAGCATCAGAATGCTGGCCAGCACCGACCCCTCAGTCAAAAGCGCGTCGCAAGCCAAAGTACGACAAGCCATGGAGACCCTGCAGTCGCGCAGCGAATACTATCGGCAGAATCTGATTACAAGCGATGAGGACCGCGCGCAGCTCAATGACGCTCAAATCGCGATGAACACCTACATCGATGGATTGAAGCAAGTCATTGCATTGGACACTTCCGACCATGACAAGGCCGTTGCCTTAGCCAACTCCGAGCAGGCAAACCGCGCCACGGCCTATCAAGAAAAACTCACGCTCATGCGCGAGCTGAACGCAAAAGAGACGGAGCAGTCAGGCGCCATTGCAACGGCGGTGTATAGCCATAGCGTCAACGTCCTGATGATTGTGGTAGTCGTCGCGCTGATTCTCACCATCTTCCTCGCTATCGCCTTGACCCGCAGCATTGTCGATCCGATCAATACATCGCTGAAACTGGCTGAAGACATTGCCGAAGGGGATCTGACCCGGCAGCTTGAGGTTACCGGGAAAGATGAAGCATCCCGTCTGATGCAGGCGCTCAACATCATGTCGGAGAAGCTGCGGCGAACTGTCCTGGAGATTTCCGGTGCATCTACGCAACTGAGCACTGCCGCCGTCGAAATGACGTCCATTACTGAAAGCGCTGACCGGACATTGCAGCAACAGAACAGCGAAATCGAGCAAGCCGCTACCGCAGTCAACGAGATGAGTGCGGCCGTTGAAGAAGTGGCTCGCAATGCTACGTCAACCTCTCAGGCAGCCCAGCAGTCGAGCCTGTCGGCAGACTTGGGCAATGAACGTGTGACTGAAACCCTGGCGGCCATGCGCAACCTGACGAGCCTGGTAGAAGGTTCATCCGCACAAGTGCTGGCGCTGGCCGGCCAAGCCCAAGACATCAGCAAAGTGTTGAGCGTCATACGGGGCATTGCCGAGCAGACCAATCTCCTGGCATTGAACGCCGCCATCGAAGCGGCGCGAGCAGGCGAGCAAGGTCGAGGCTTCGCCGTGGTTGCCGACGAAGTCCGCGCCTTGGCGCATCGTACGCAAACCTCCACCCAGGAAATCGAACAGATGATCGCGGCGATCCAGGCAGGCTCTTCTGCCACGGTGGAGTCGATGCACAAAAGCACCCAGGAGGTGCATAGCACCCGGAAAACTGCCGAAGACGCCGGGCAATCCTTGCAACAAATCACCCATGCCGTACTGGAGATAAACGAACGCAACCTGCAAATCGCAACGGCGTCCGAGCAACAGGCGCATGTAGCACGTGATGTGGATCGAAGCCTGGTCAGTATTCGCGATCTGGCGGTGCAAAGCAGCGAAGGAACCCGTCAAACCCTCATTGCCAGCAACGAGCTGTCGCAACTGGCAGTGAACCTGAACAACCTGGTGCTGCGTTTCAAGACTTGACCACTCGCCGTCTCTCTGGAAGGTCCGGACAGGGGCTTCCAGGGAATCACCGCCTTGGCCCATTTCCAAGCGGGTACTCACCCTTTCCCGGGCTACTTCGCCTTCTTCTTTTTAATGCTTTTCATCCGAGCGGACGCTTTCTGCACGGTGGTGATTTTCTCGGGCCGTTTCATGCTCCGCCATTTGCGTATTTCCTCCCTGGTACGCCCACAACTCACGCACATCTCACTGTTCAACTGACAAAGTGAAACGCAGGGATTTTCAATGTCTTTGGCCATGCTTGTTCCGGAAATAATGGCGAGCGGCTAGTTTCCCACCGTCCTGTATTCGATCGTGAGATGAGTCACCTCATGGACCGCAACCAACGTGGCACGCACCTCATCGGCAGAAAACCCTCGCGGCCCCTGCACGCTGACGATGGCGGCACGCGCTGCAGGTCCCACCCGCCATACATGCAGGTCGGTTATCTGGAACTGGGCTGCTTGATCAAGCAGCTCCCGGATTTCTTCGGCGACGTGCTCATCCGTCTTATCCAGCAGCACCGACGCGGTATCTTGCATCAGGGACCACGCCCAGCGGGCAATGACGAGCGACCCAACAATCCCCATGAGCGGATCGAGCCATACCCACCCCAGGAACCTGCCGGCCAGCAACGCAACGATAGCCATGACTGACGTGACTGCATCGGCGAGCACGTGGACATAAGCGGAGCGCAGGTTGTTGTCCTGGCCGTGGGAGTGGCCGTGATGGCCGTGGGAGTGATCATGGGAATGACCGTGTTCATGACCGCCCCCGGCCAGAAACAAGGCACTGGCAATGTTCACGAACAGTCCGATGACCGCGATCACGGTCGCCGTTGTGAACTGCACCTGGGACGGTTCGAAAAGCCGAAGGACCGATTCGACTCCGATGCCTAACGAAATCAGGCCAAGGATCAACGCGGAGGCGAACCCTCCCAGGTCACCCACCTTGCCGGTACCGAAACTGTAGGCGGAATTCTCCGAATGCTTGCGTGCGTAAGCATATGCCGCCGCCGCGATTCCCAGTGCGCCGGCGTGGGTTGCCATGTGGAAGCCGTCCGCCAGAAGCGCCATCGAGCCGGTGATGTAACCGGCGGCGATCTCGCCCACCATCATCACGACGGTGAGCGTCACCACCCACAATGTGCGCTTGGCATTGGCGTCGTGGGCGGCGCCCAGAAAATTGTGGCTATGAACGGAATGAGTGCTCAAGGTATCTCTCACTTTGAATACCGACGTATGGCTTCGAGCAGTTCCTCTACGCCCTGTGCCCGCTCCTGATCGGTCAGGCCAGGCTTGGCGACATGCTCCCGGGCATGGTCCTCGATGATTTCGTCGAGCAGACCGTTTATCGCCCCACGGGTCGCCGCCACCAGGTGCAAGGTCTTCGCGCAGTCGGCCTCGCCCTCCAGTGCGCGTTCGATTGCCTGTACCTGCCCGGCAATACGCTTCACGCGCTTGAGCAGATCTTCTTTTCCCGCCTGCGCATGCGACATAGCATACCCCCCTACCCTATATTGGCGACGAGCATACCACGTAGACAGGTCTTTCATCAGTTAAGGATCAGACAGCGCAGAACCTGTAGGAGCAAAGCTTGCTCGCGATTGCGGTAAGTCAGTCAGCAACAATGTTGACTGGTCTGTCGCTATCGCGAGCAAGCATTGCTCCTACAGGTTTGTGGCTTGATTGGGATACCAGGGGAGACGCCGCCCGACAGCGCCGATATCTACAAGCCCGCCGCCTGTGCGATCTGCAACCGCCAGTTCTCGGCGTCCTGCCAGTCGTTGCCAAACGACCAGGTTGTCCAGCAAGGCGTGCCGGAGCCGATCTGAAACTGAATCTGCAAGGTAAAGGTGTGGTGGGTCGTACTGGACGTGTAGGTGGTGGAGTTTGACGTGCCTTTGCCGATCTCGCCGCCAAAGTGCGTGCTGCTGACCCTTCGCTCACTGTGGGTGGTATGAGTGTTGGAGGTATGGACGGTCTGGGTTTTCTCGTCGACCCGTACCTGACGGACCACCTGCGGCGCATCGATCAGCGCATGCTGGTAGCCGGACACCTCTGAATAGAGATAGAGCAAAGCGGTTTCCGGAAACAGTCCGAGCATGTTCTCGCCGCGAGAGATCCAGCGATACGGCCCCAGGGCCTGTTCGGCGAGGAAGTCCGTGCACGTCTTGTGCAAGACGACGCCGACGTTATCCTGAACGCGCTTGAGTTCGCGACTTTCCTTGCGCCAGAACAACCCCAGCGGCAGGCTGAAGACCCAGGTCACGCACCAGAGCAGTCCCGCGAGAATCGGGCCACCGAAGTAGTGCCCCTGCGCCACCCATTTGATCAGGAAGTATCCACAGACGAGCCCTTGGACGATCTTGAACGGCTTGAGCACCACGCGCTTGCGCTGCGCCAGGCGCTCTTCGGCGGGAGGGATCAGTTGGCGGGCCTGTTCAACGCTTGGGGAAAGTGGAAAGTGGGTGATTTCAGGGCGGGTAGCGATTTCGCCATGGGACATGTGAAGGGTTCCTGTGACTGCCGTGTCAGTGCCGGAGCGGCGTAAAGCGGGCACTATAGCGACTACTGGGCAGGCTGCCCACGCAGGCGTCGGTCAAATGTGCGCTGATTCGCGCTTGCGTAGGTTTCGAGCAACCCCGCCAAAGCCAGGTAGCCAGCCGCCAGGTCATGGGCGTCAAGGCGGGTCAGTGACCTGGACGTTCGACGGGCCTGGACCGCGCTGATCGCTGGATGGGAGGCGTACCGGGAAATCCGTCGGTCGCCCCGTCGCGCGCACTTGCCCACCGATGATTCAGGGTCCAGGTCGCGGGTTTGACGTTGCAGTCGAATCCATTGTCGGCTCAATTGCAGGGCCGTCGAACCAGCCTGCGCAGACTGCTGATCATGTGCCCCCGACAGCGCCTGCAAGGTCACCAATCGGTGCTGCTGCCTTGCCTGCCACTTGAGCAGGTCCATCCGGTGTCCATGACGAAGCAGTCGCCGGGTGTCCTGGAGTATCGCCTTCTTCAGGACGTGCGGGTGGCGGTGGGGTTTTCCCGGCAGTAACAGGAAGGCCAACAGGCATATGGCAAGCGCCACGATCCAGGCGAGAGCCTGGTTGGCGAAGTCGGCGAAGTCGTACTGGGCGGCCAGGCCTGTGCTGACGAGCGTGTTGAAGCCGATCAGATAAGCGATGCCTTGCAGGGCATGACGCGGGCGGGTCGTGGCCTGAATCCCCACGGCCCAGAACGCAATCATCACGACCGTGAGCAACGCGAGCCCGCTGATGTGCGGCAACACCAGGAACTTGCACGCCGCTGCCGCCACTATTGCGTAGACGGTGCCCTCGAAGAAGCGAGCCAGGCCTTGAGCAGGCGCCGGGCTGGTGGCCAGCAAAGTACAGCACGGTCCCGATACCGCCAGCAACGTTGGCCCTTGGTCCCAGGCAGACAGGTACCAGAAAGCCGCGATTGCCAATGTCGCCAACAGCGCTCGCACGCCGTTACGCAGCGCGTCGCCATAATGTCGATGAAAACCCACCGCGCGAGCAGGCATCTGACCCCGATGCTCAAGGCTGGCGAAGCTCGACAAGGCGCTGAACAGGTCTGCCAATTGTTCCTTCAGGCGCTGTTGGCTCGTGTTGTTTTCCGGCAACTGCGCAAGGCGGTGTTGCATCTCCCGGACTTCATCGGCCGCCACGCAAAAGCCCGGCAATGCGTCGGCCAACCGTTGCAGGTCCATGCCCGTTCGGGCGAACGAAGGCGAAACAGGCTGATCGGTCGCGCCTTCGTCCAGAACCACGGCATGCAGATACGCCAGCCCTGCCCGCAGGGCCGCAAGCCTGGAACGGATCAGGAAGGACTCACCTCGGCCGATCCCGAGCAGTTCGTCCACCTTGCTGATGTCGATGGCGAGCGGGCGTTGCGCAATCGCCGGATCCGCACTGTGTTCCCCCTTGAATCGCGTGGCCAGCAACCGCACGGTGCGAGAGCAGACGTCGTGGAGGGCCCGGTTCAGTTTGGGCTCGACGGTCTTGCGGCTGAACAAGGTGGCCACCAGGCTCAGGCTCAACACCCCCAGTGCGACCGCCGTGCAGCGCGCCACGATATGATCGAAACCCAACTGCGGCGTGACGATGGCGGGGCCCAGGGCAAGGCAGACCGTGTAGCCAGCGACGACGGCCGCCGTGGCGTGATAGTGCCGAAGCAGGGTCATGGCCCCCACACAGAGACCGAGCCATACCCCGATCCCGAGGATGAACAGCAACATTTTCTGGGCAAACATGCCGGTCAGGAGCAACGCAACGGCCAGTCCCACCACGGTTCCCAGGACCCGATTGAAACCCTTGCCGACCACCGCGCCTTGAAGCGGATGGATCAGCAGCAGCACCGTCGAAGCCGCCGAGAATGGCGCCTCCAGATGTAACTGGAAGCCCAGCCATAGCGCCAGAGAGGCCGCCGCAAGACTGCGCAACATGTAGCCGGATGCCAGGGGACTCCATGATCCGGCCCATGCGCCGAGCGTTCGCCATGCGCGGCCCTTCACAGGAGCGCCTGAAGCCACTGCGTCAGCCTCCAACGTGGCCCTGCCCCCGCCTCGGCGACCTCGATACTGGCGGTCATCCCGGCTGCCAGCTCCACGTCCGGCGGCACGTGGTCCAGCTCGATCCGTACAGGCACCCGTTGGGCCAGGCGTATCCAGCTGAACGTCGGCGCCACTTGAGGCAAACCATTGTTGCCGCGCTGTTCGTTGCCGTCGGCGATACCCCTGCCCATGCTTGCGACGTGCCCTTCGAGCAACGGCGAAAAGCCCATGAGCTTGATCGACGCCGCAGCGCCCACTCGAATACCCGCCAACTTGGTCTCTTCGAAATAGCCGGTGACCCAGAAGCTATGGCTATCGACCACAAAGATATTGGTGTCACCCGCCGAGGCGTAGTCACCTGGCTGAAGGCGCAGCTGGGTCACGTATCCATCGACCGGTGAGCGAATGGTCGTGCGGTCCAGGTCAAGCCGCGCCTGGGCCAGCTGGCTCTGGGCGGCGTCCAGACGCGCCCTGGCCACCGCCAGATCCCGGGCGGCGTTGTCGATCTCCTCCCGCGCAATGGCATCGCCGAGCTGGTTGCGACGCTTGAGCTGTGCGCTGCGCTGTTCGAAGACACTGCGCGCCTCGGCAAGCTCGGCCGTGCGCTGTTGCTGGGCAAGCAGATAGGCGCTGCGATCGATCTGATACAGCGAAGCGCCCTTGGCGACCCATTGGTTGTCTCCCACGAGCAGTCGTTCAACCTGGCCAGACACCTCGGGGGCGATACGAATGACGTGCGCACTGACCCGCCCGTCCCGCGTCCAGGGTGCCAGCTCATAGGCGCGCCACAACTGCATGCAGAACAGCAGTGCAATCAGGCCGAGCCCAAGGGTTACGAGCATCTTGAGGAAATGATTGATGGTCATCGCGCCGCCCTCAACACTTCAGGACCAGGATCGAGAGGACAATCAGCGACACGAAGAAGCGCGCCATGCTCGGGTGCCAGGTCCAATCCAGCCAATGCCGCATGCTCCGCTCCAGCACGCCGTACACCAGCACTGCGACGCCCAGGTAGAGCAGCAAGGGTGGAAGGTAGAGGTGGGCAATCGTGATTTCGCTCAGCATCGTTGAGTCTCACCGTAGGCAATCACCTTGATGGCCTTGATGACGATGGTAGGGACTGCGAGAACGTGCCGATATTGAGTATGCTGCCAATCTATAATCAAATTCGGACAATCCGGATGGAGTGCCATGGACGAGACGAATCGCTATGCGGTTGATCAGTTCGAACTGGATAGCTTCGACCAGCCCGCCGTCGCGCTGATGTTGGAGAGCCAGCGAAACGACACCGAATTTCCCGTGCACACCCATCGCAAGGGCCAACTGGTGGTGGCTTATCACGGGGGCATCGTATGCACCGTAGAGGATGGTGTCTGGATGGTGCCGTCGGGTTTCGGCGTATGGATTCCGGGCGGTATCGCCCATAGCAACCGGGTGACTGCCAACGGCAAGATCGGCTATTTGTTCGTAGAGCCCGGCGCCGCCGCTCTACCGGAGAAATGCTGCACGCTGGTGCTTTCCCCATTGATCCTGGAGTTGATCCTGCACCTGAGCGCACAGGCCCAGGACTATCCGCCCGCCTCTGCCAACGCACGCGTGGCGAGCGTACTCCTCGAACAATTGGCGCTGGCCCCTTCGGAACAGCTGTACCTGCCGCTTCCCGCCGCCACGCAATTGCGTTTCATCGCCCGCGGCTTGGCCCAGGACCCGTCGAATCGTTGCACCATGGCCCAGTGGGCACGCCAGGTCGCCATGAGCGAGCGGTCCCTGGCGCGTCTGGTCAAGAGCGAAACAGGGCTGACCTTTGGCCAATGGCGCAAGCAATGGCAAATCATCGTGGCGTTGCAGAGCCTTGCCGAAGGTGAGTCGGTGCAACGAACCGCAGAAGCGCTCGGGTACGAGTCGGTCAGTTCGTTCATCAGCATGTTCCGCAAGACACTGGGCTCGTCGCCGGCGCGTTACATCCGCAGCACCGCGATGCGTTAGCCGGAACCGCGCAAGCCAAGTGCGAACACAGATGCGCCGTGATGCCAGGACGACGCTCCCCTTTCAAGGGAGAGTCCGCTCGCGATGACGTCGGTCCAGCCGGCGATGATATCGGCTGCCCCCCCCCTACGAGCAGACTTGGCCCCACTCAGACCTCACGCCGCCATGTGCTTCTCGCGATAGAACTCAAGATAAAGCACGGTGCGGTGCGCCCGTGAAGCGTTGACGGCGAAGTGGTCGAGGGAGCCGTCGAAGATCACCAGGTTGCCGTTGGTGCTCTGGTTGAAGTTGCCATTGACGTTGAGGTAGGCATAGTTCTGGGTGGTCGGGGCATCGATGGTCAGTTGCATGTGCAACAGGCCTTCTTCCCAAGTGCCGGTGTGCGAGTGGGTGCCAAGGAAAACGTTGGGCTCCATGCGCAGCAAGGCGCAGAGCTTGATGCCGGGGATCTTGCTCAGCAGGTCGATGGTCCCGGGCATGGCGGCGCGGGCATAGGGGATCGGGGTGTCATAGGCGACCAGGCCGTATTGGGTCCATTCCGGCATGACGTCCATGTCATCACCCCAGCCCCAGAGCCAGCCATACTCACCGCCGGCCTCCATGTGCGCGGCCACTTCATCGACGATCTCGGTGATCGACTTGCCCACGCGGTTGATGGTCAGGGTCGGTGCATCGAGGGCCAGGAACTCCTCGCGGATCACTTCCCAGTTGTCGGCCAGGTTCTTGAGGTGCGGAAAACGGCTGGAATCATAAAACGACGGGCGCATAGGTGCTCCTTTTGTTGAGGGTTGTCGATTCCGGTGGCGATGAAGGGCGCAGCGGACCAGCCTGGGAAGGTTGACCCAGCGGGCCCGGCCTGTCTGTCACGGGAATCCGGTACAGCATCACAGCGGGTCGACCTGCGGGCCGTCGGCCATCCGCACCACGGCCATTGGCGTGGGCGCCCCGTCCAGGCGACGCATCGGTCCGTAGAGCAGGACACCCAGCGGCAGTAGCGCAAACAGCGCCCCGGCGACCACGAACAGCATCCCCACGCCACGTCCCGGGCCTGTTCCCAGCCAGCGCCCGATCGAATCGGCGTACAGTCCGCCAGGCATCAGCGCCGGCTGGAACCAGTGATCGACCAGGAAACCGCCGACGATGACGGCCAGACTGGTGGCGGCAATGGTCAACATGCTGATCAAGGCAAACACACTGGCGCGGCTGCCGGCGGGAATCCTGCGCATCCACAGCGCGTTCACACTGGCGTCGGCGATGCTGGCCATGGTGATCGCCACGAATGCCAGGGCGCAGTAAGCCACCGCCTGCGAGACCATCCCCAGGGCTACGACGCACCCCGCCAGCAACAGGTCGGCCACCGCCACCATTGCCATCAACCGGCGCGGATTGCCCATGGAAATCAACAACCCCGCACCGGCCAAACCACCCAGCGCCGCCCAGGTATAGGCCATGCCCAGGACCTGGCTGCCCAGGGTCGACAACAGCAACGGCGTCATCATCAAGGTCGCCAGGGCCAACAGCGCGCTGCGCATCATGGTGTACACCAGCAGCCCGGCCATCAGGCGCTCGGCGACGAAGAACTTCAGCGCCGCGGCGACATTGCCCAGGGCTCCGCCGAACACCGTGCCCTTGGCCAGCGCGTCGTGATGGGCCGCTGGCGGCCGCACATGGGAAAACGCCTTGATCACCAACAGCGTGCCGGAGCAGAACGTCACCAGGTCCACCGCCAGGATCGTCACCAGCCCGGCCTTCGCCATGATCGCCCCGGCCAGGAGGGGCGCCACCAGGGCCGAAGCGTTCTTGCTGATGCTGATCAATCCCGAGGCCCGGGTGAACTTATCCGGGGCGACAATCGTGCTGACAGCCGCCTGGTAGGCCGGCTTGCGAAAGGCACTGACAATCGATGCCAGGCAATTGAAGATGTACAGGTGCAACGGCTCCAGACGCTCGAACCAGAGCAACGCCATGACGCCCAACAGCAGCACCGCCAGGCTGACATCGCAACAGACAATGATGACCCGGTGGCTGATCCGGTCCGCCAGCCCTCCCGCCAGTGGCAGAAAGAGCACCGCCGGCAAGGTGGCCGCCAGTACCACGTTGGCGAACGCCACCGCCGAACCGGTGTGGGTGTACACCCAGACGCCGAGGGCGAACTCCATCAGTGCCGTGCCGATGACCGCCAGAGACTCGCCACACCAGAGGAAATAGAAACCCCGTCCCAGATCGAAGCCCTTGCGGTCGCTCACCAGGCTCATGTGCGCACATCGCGGGACGTGGCGACATCGACCAGCTTGCTCATCAACCGGTAGACCATGGAGTACGCCACCGCACCCACCACCAGGGGCGCGTAGCGGGAAAACAGGTAGTTGCGCAGCACCCGTCTGGCGATGGGCGAGCTGATGTTGCCGCTGACATGCAGAGGTGTCGGGAACGTGGCCGCGACCGTGGCGCCAAATGCGTCGTCCATGGACTGGACCGCATGCCACCAGTAGACCGGGATGTACAACGCATCACCCGGCTCCACCACCGTGCGCAGGGCACGCAGGTCCCGCGTCCCGGGAAAACGCCCGGTATCGATGTCGTACAGGTAGCCCGCTTCCTCGATCACCGGCCGCAACGCCCGCCAACTGGTTTCGTCCGGCGGCAGCAGCAGGACTTCCTTGGCCCCGACCACCTGGGCCATGAACGTCTCGTCGGTGACATGGAAATGCCAATCGGTGTAGGAGTTGCGGTACAGGAAACTGCGATGGGGAGGATAGGCCCGGGTCTTGCCCAACTGAGGCATGAACGGCAGGCCACCGACGTCCTCCTTCAGCCGCTCGATGGCCGAGCCTTCGGAGAAACGGCAACTGTCGGCCACCAGCGGCGAATCGCCCTCGCCCAGGCTGTCGAGGAACTCATGGAACGGCATGTCCCGGTAGACCGTGTTCGCATACTCGGTCAGCTCGGCCTTGACCTTGGGATTGGACCAGCCGATGACCTCCGAGACAATCTGCGAACGAACCACCACGGCACTGTTGTGGGAGTGAGCCTTGAGGTAGTCCAGCCGATTCCACTTATGGAAAGCCGGCCAGTGCCGCACGGCATTCTTGATCAGGCAGGGCCGGTTGCGATTGACGTAGCGGCGGGTGAAATCCTCTTTGGATATCGCCAGCGCATCGATCACTTCGACCGCCCCTGCCTGCGGGTGATTGGGAAAACGGGACAGGCTCCAGAACTTGGAAACCGGACGCTCCGATTCGGCGATCAGTGACATGTTCAACCCTCGCAAACTCACTCAGGGTCGTTGGTATAACAGACTCGCGCGACCACGCCCAAGCGTCGCAAAGCCGCGTTTCCCGCCGTTGTCCCTGCTTCCCATGACAGACATCGGGAAGCGGATCCTCTAATTTTTTCCCACATTGTGAAGGGACATCAGGCGTGACCGGACGGCAGGACGGCCCATCGACAGCCGCACCGCAGCCCCCCGACGCCCCCATCGCATCAGGCGCCTGCCCACGGCCCCGATGTCCCTCCCCACGACTATTTGCATCCGCCGATTGGCAGTCGCCCAGGCCTTCATGCACCGCCATTCGAACGGAGACAAACCTCAATTGATTCTGCCTGCAGGTGCTCCGAAATGGATTCGTCGACCGAAAAGCTGCCCACGCAAGACTGCGCCACCCACGAACTGGCCTCCGTCCAGCAGGGCATCTGGCTCGACCAGATCGCACACCCGGACCTGCCCTACTACAACATCGGCATGTCCCTGGAAATCAAGGGCGAAATCGACATCCCGCTGTTCGAGAAAGCCATCGAGCTGGTCGCCAATAACCATGACGCCCTGCGGCTGAGCTTCAGCCATGAGGGCGGCATCGGCCGCCAACGGGTCTTGCCCGAGGTCAAGGTCAAGCTGGACATCGTGGAGTTCACCGAGGCCGAAGCCGACGCCGGACTGGCGATGGAGTACCTGCGCAACGCTTTCCGCCAACCGTTCCCGGAACTGACCGGCCAACTCTGGGAAGCGCGCATGGTGCGTTGCGGGCCGAACCGTCACTACTGGCTCAACCGTTATCACCACCTGGTCACCGACGGTATCGGTGTGGCGTTGATCGGTCATGCCGTGGGCGCTGCCTACAACGGCTTGCTGGCTGGTAACGACGAAGTCGCCGAAGGGCATTCCTACCTGTCGTTCCTGGAGGACGACCGCGCCTACCTGCAATCGTCACGCTACGAGCGCGACCGCGAGTTCTGGCAGGAAACCTACGCGCAATTGCCGCCGTCGCTGCTGCAACGCCGGGCCGATTTCAAGACCGGCCAGGCCAATGAACTGGCCCCCAGCGCCCAAGTCCAGGCAATGCTGCCGCGGGCGCTGTACAACGCCCTGACGGAATTCGCCAGCGAGCGCAGCCTGTCGGTGGCCCATGTGCTGATCAGCGTGGTCGCCACGTATTTCTGCCGTACCGTGGGCGTCGACGAGATGGTCATCGGCATGCCCGTGCACAACCGCACCAACGCCCGCACCAAGGAAACCGCAGGGATGTTTTCCTCGGTGAGCCCGATTCGCCTGCCCGTCGACCTCGACGCCTCGCTGCTGGACCTGATGCACGCCGCCGGCGGCCAACTGCGCCGCTGCTACCGCCACCAACGCTTCCCGATTGCCGAACTCAACCGCATCCTGCGCCTCGCACAGGCCGGGCGTCGGCAACTGTTCGACGTTTCGCTGTCATTCGAAAGCCTGGACGGTGACGACCAGTTCGGCGGCACCTCTTCCACCGTCATCACCATGGACAACGGCTACGAACAGACGCCCATGGCGATCTTCGTGCGTGACTACCACCCATTCGAAGACGTGCACCTGGACTTCAACTTCAACACCGCCTACTACAGCGTGGAAGAAGCCCGCCTGCTGCAACAACGCATCGTCTCGATGCTCGAAGCGGTACTTGAGCAGCATGACACGCCGGTGGGCGACTACCCGCTGATGAGCGCGGCCGAACGCCAGCGCCTGCAAGTCGAGTTCAATGCCACCGCCCGCGAATATCCGCGGGATGTGTTGATTCACACCCTGTTCGAACAGCAGGCCGAGCAACGTCCTCATAACTGTGCCGTGCGTGGCGACGGCGGGCCGCTGCTCAGCTACGAACAGCTCAACCGCCAGGCCAACCAGCTCGCCCATCGCCTGATCGAACTCGGCGTGAAGCCGGATGCCAGAGTGGCTGTGTGCCTCAAGCGCAGCCCGGAAATGGTCGTCGCCCTGCTGGGCGTGCTCAAGGCCGGCGGCGCCTATGTGCCCATCGACCCGGACCTGCCGAGTGCGCGCCAGGCCTATATGCTCGAAGACAGTGCCCCCCGCGCTGTACTGAGCAGCCACGCCTTGCTGAACCAGTTGCCGCCATTGAATATCC
Organism: Pseudomonas sp. FG13; assembly: GCF_057809755.1. Classification (NCBI taxonomy): domain Bacteria; kingdom Pseudomonadati; phylum Pseudomonadota; class Gammaproteobacteria; order Pseudomonadales; family Pseudomonadaceae; genus Pseudomonas; species Pseudomonas sp. FG13. The sequence continues at coordinate 1,137 of NZ_JBMDKO010000069.1, read as the reverse complement.
CGGCGCTGGCGCTCGATGACGAGGACGTCCTGAGCGCCCTTCCCACACACAATCCGGATTCGCAGGCGCTTGGCCTGACGCCGCAGCACCTGGCCTACGTGCTCTACACCTCGGGTTCCACCGGCACCCCCAAGGGGGTGATGAATGAACACCTCGGCGTGGTCAACCGCTTGCTCTGGGCCCGTGACGAATACGGCGTCGACGCCAGCGACCGGGTCCTGCAAAAGACCCCGTTCGGTTTCGACGTGTCGGTCTGGGAGTTCTTCCTGCCCTTGCTGGCCGGCGCCGAGCTGGTCATGGCCCGTCCCGGCGGTCATCAGGAACCGGCTTACCTGGCCCAGGTGATGCGCGAGGCGAGCATCACCATGCTGCACTTCGTGCCGTCGATGCTCGACCTGTTCCTGGAGCACCCCGACAACCGTGACTTCCCCGAACTGCGTCGGGTGCTGTGCAGTGGCGAAGCCCTGCCCCGTGCCCTGCAACGGCGTTTCGAACGGCAGCTGGCCGGCGTTGAACTGCATAACCTCTATGGTCCGACCGAGGCGGCCATCGACGTGACCGCCTGGCACTGCCGCCCCAGCGATCCCGGCGAGAGCGTGCCCATCGGCAAACCGATCGCCAACATCCAGATGCACGTGCTCGATGCCCGTGGCAGACCGCAACCGTTGGGTATCGCCGGGGAAATCCATATCGGCGGTATCGGCGTGGCGCGCGGGTATCTCAACCTGCCGCAACTCAGCGCCAAAAGCTTTATCGCCGACCCGTTCAGCAATGCCCCGAACGCGCGGCTGTACAAGACCGGTGACCTCGGTCGCTGGCTCGCCAACGGCGCGCTGGAGTACCTGGGCCGCAATGACTTCCAGGTGAAGATCCGCGGTTTGCGCATCGAGATCGGTGAAGTCGAAGCGGCCCTGGCGCTGTGCCCCGGTGTCCGCGAGGTGGTGGTGATTGCCCGCGAAGACCATCCCGGCCAACCCGAGAGCAAGCGCCTGGTAGCCTATGTCTGCGGCGAACCGGTTCCTGCCGAGCAACTGCGCAGCGCCCTGCTCAAGCACCTGCCCGAGTACATGGTGCCCAGCGCCTTCGTGCACCTGGACGCCCTGCCGCTCACCGCCAACGGCAAGCTCGACCGCCGCG
>NZ_JBMDKO010000068.1:0-24711 GCF_057809755.1 Pseudomonas sp. FG13 | reverse complement strand
GAAACAATTGTGGGAGCGAGCCTGCTCGCGATGATGGCGGATCAGTCGGTATGGATCTGACTGACTTGACGCTATCACGAGCAGGCTCGCTCCCACAGGGAGGGCAGTGGCCTTAGGCCTTGGGCAGTGCCAGGCCCTGGCCCATCCGCACCGGCGAGCCGGCCACCAGTTCCTCGGCCCATTTCACCTGGTCTGGCCCGAACAGCACGATGGCGGTCGAGCCCAGTTTGAAGCGGCCCAGTTCGGCGCCTTTTTCCAGGTGGATCGGCGCGCGGGCGGCTTCGTCGTAGCGGAAGGTCTTCAGTTCGCGCTTGGGTGGCGTGACCAGCCCGGCCCAGACGGTTTCGATGGAGGCCACGATCATCGCGCCCACCAGCACCACGGCCATCGGCCCGCGCTCGGTGTCGAAGATACACGCCACGCGTTCGTTGCGGGCGAACAGCTCTGGAACGTTCTCGGCGGTGGTCTGGTTGACCGAGAAAATACGGCCCGGAATGTAGACCATCTCCCGCAAGGTGCCGGCCAGCGGCATATGCACGCGGTGATAGTCCTTGGGAGACAGGTAGATGGTCGCGAAATCGCCGCCCATGAACGGTGCGGCGTTGGCCGAGTCGCCACCCAGCAGTTCCAGCACGCTGAAGCTGTGGCCCTTGGCCTGGAAGATCCGGCCGTGCTCGATGGGGCCGAGCTGACTGACGGCGCCGTCGGCAGGGCTGAGGATCGCGCCCGGTGTTTCATCCAGTGGCCGCGCGCCTTCTTTCAGGGCCCGGGTGAAGAACGCGTTGAAGTGTTCGTAGGCGGTCAGGTCTTCCACCAGGGCTTGGGACATATCCACTTGATAACGCTTGGCGAACCACTGGGTGAACGCATTCTTGAACCAGCGTACGCGGCATTCGGCAATACAGCCGGCCAGCCGTGACAGCAGGTGGTGGGGCAGCAGGTACTGAGTGATGATGAACAAACGGTTTTTCATTAAATGTCCTTAGGAACCTTCAAATCTCGATCGGGGTGTCGGGATGGTTGCCCCATTCGCCCCAGGAACCGGCGTAGCCCTTGACCCGTGGGTAACCCAGCGCCTTGGCCACCAGATAGGTGAAGCCGGAGCGATGGTGAGTCTGGCAGTGAGTGATGACCTCTTTGTCGGGCGTGATGCCCAGTTGTTCGAGGATCTGCGGCATGTCCTGGCGGATACGCAGGCTGCGCGTCTTGTCCATGCCGGCAGTCCATTCGAAATTGACCGCGCCGGGAATGTGACCGCCCCTGGCCGCCACGACTTTCTCGCCGGAATATTCCAGCGGGCCGCGTGCATCCCAGATCGCCAGGTCGGCGGCACCAAGGCGGCTTTGCAGGTATTCGCGGGTGGCGGTGGGTTCGTCCCGCAGCGTCAGTTGCACAGGGTCACCGACGGCGGCCGGTACGTCGGTGCTGACTGGCAGGCTTTCCTCCAGCCACGACAGCAGGCCGCCGTCGAGGTAGTGGTACTTCGAGTGGCCGATCACGTCCAGCAGCCAGATAAAGCGTCCGGCCCAGCCGCCACCTTCGTCGTCATAGACCACGTAGACCGCATCCGGGTTGTGCCCGAGTTCGCCGAACAGTGCCTCGAGATCGGCTTTGGCCGGCAACAGCCCCGGTGCTGGCGGCTGACCCAACTGCGTGCGCTTGGGATCGACAAAGCGTGCGCCAGGAATGTGGCCGGTGCTGTAGCGCGCGGCGCTGGTCAGGTCCACCAGAATCAGTTCGCGGGCGTCGAGACGCGGGAGCAGATCGCTTGGCTCGATCACCAGCGGCAAGCCAGAGAAGTCAGGCATGTCAGGTCTCCAAGGGCGCAAAAGGAAGGGATTGTAGCAAGTTCAGCGGCCACGGTTGGTAAAGGTGTGCAGGGCCCGTTCGATGCACTGAACGGTCCTGCCGAAGGCTTGCACCGTTATATCCGCAAAGGGCCCGCCGCCCTGGTCCACGGCCACCAGCATGATCACCCGGCCATTGCAGGTCAGGGAGCGCAACAGCATGTGCTCGCCCTTGAACAGGGCGCGCAGGCCCGGCGGCAGCAGGGCCGAGAACTGTGCATTGTTCTCCGGGTTCAGGCGAACCTGTGCCTGCTGCGCCAGCAAGCGCTGCAACACTTTGCTCTGGTTGATGGAGAAACTCATGGCCGCTGCCTCAGGGGGCAGGCCGGCGATCTGGTGCACGCGTACGCTGGTCTGGCTGCGGTCGGCCATCAGGATCATCACCCGGCGCATGCCGCACGCCACCAGTGCGTCTCGTGCCGAGGTGGTCAGGTGCATGGCGTTGCTGAAGGGGCTTGGTTCTACCAACAGCGCAGCGCATCGTTTGCGCCACAGGGTCAGGTCTTCGGTGCTCGGTTGGGCGACGGAGGGCCCTGCAATCTGGACCCGACGGCTGCCCGGAGGCCAGAGCAGCGCCACGGCCGGGTGCCAAAGGTCTGGCATGGCATGGTGGCGGGCGCTATGGGCGGCCTGTTGGTGCAACTGTTGCTGAAGCTCATCCATGGGCATCTGCAGGTACAGGCTGGTGAGGTACTGCCAGCGGATGCTGTGGGGGCAGTCCCAGGCCTGGTGGGCCGAAAGTGCCAGGCCATTGGCCAGTAGCACGGTGTTGGCTGGCTGGTTGAGCCAGCGGCGCAGGGTCGGGTCATCGTCCAGGCGATTCTGCTGGCGCAGCGGGTGTTCACTGTCCCGGGCGATGCGCAGCACCTTCACCAACTCACGGCGCTCGTTGAGCAGCAGGCGGTAGCCTTGCGCCACCCAGATCGGCAAGCGCCAGGCTTCCACCACGGCGAGACAGATCTTCAGTAGGCTGACGCCGAACAATTCGCGTTCCACCTTGCTGGCCGACTGGCCTTGGTGGATCACCCGCATTTCCCATTCTCCCAGCAACCGCGGGTGCGTCAGGGCCAGGGGCCAGAGCGGCGACAAGAACAATAGGCTGCCCCAGTGGATGTCCTGCCACAGCCGTGCCAGGCGGCTGGCAAAAAAACCATTGGCCTGCTGCGTGGCGTGCTGGCTGATCAGCTGCAACTGGCGCAGGGCGACGGGTATCTCCTGCTCCGGCAGCGAGGGCAGGCGGGCGAGCAATTCCTCGGTGCGCTTGAGGCCGAGGCGGTTGATGGCCACTTCGAGGTTTTCCGCCGGTTCGGTGAGGCTGCCATGGGTGTGATGGTTGGCTTCGCGGATGACGCTCAGGGCCAGGGCAGGGCTGTCCTGCATGAGCTCTGCGATGTCGCGCAACGAGCGGCGGCTGTCGGCAATGGCCTTGCAGACCTGGTCATGACTGGCCTGGGGTACCGGCAAATGCACGCCCTCGAGCAGCTTTACCCAGCCTTCGAGCGTGGTCGGTCGTGGGGTTGGAACCTTCGTTTCGTTAGCCATGGCTGGACGTGATCATCACATGCTGCAACGGGGCAAACTGGCTTTTCGCCAGAACTGGCTATAGTCTGGCGCAGTTTTGCCGATAAGTAGAAGAAGAGATTTTCCAGCTTCCGAATATGACCTTGAACCCGACTTAAATAAGTACTTTCAATCTATGGCTAAAATTATCGGCATCATTGTCGTGTTCGCGAGCGTACTCGGCGGATACGTGCTCTCCCATGGCAAGATTGCCGCCCTGATCCAGCCCTTCGAGGTGATGATCATCGGTGGCGCGGCCCTTGGCGCATTCCTGCAGGCCAACCCCGGCTATATGACGATGCACGTGCTCAAGAAGTCCCTGGGCATGTTCAGTTCGCGCTTCAGCCACACCTTCTATCTCGAGGTGTTGGGACTGATCTACGAGATCCTGAACAAGAGCCGCCGCGAAGGCATGATGGCGATCGAGGGTGATATCGAAGACGCCGCCGCCAGCCCGATCTTCGCCAAGTATCCTGCGGTGCTCAAGGACACCCGCATGACGGCGTTCATCTGTGATTACCTGCGCATCATGTCGTCCGGCAACATGGCCCCCCATGAGCTCGAAGGCCTGTTCGACATGGAACTGTACAGCCTCAAGGAAGACCTGGAGCATCCGTCCCACGCCGTGACCGGCATCGCCGACGCCATGCCCGGCTTCGGTATCGTCGCCGCGGTACTGGGTATCGTGGTGACCATGGCTTCCCTGGGTGATGGCGACCAGAAGTCCATCGGCCTGCACGTGGGTGCGGCACTGGTCGGTACCTTCTTCGGTATCCTGGCCGCGTATGGTTTCTTCGGCCCTCTGGCCCATTCTCTGGCCCATGATGCCAAGGAAGAACTCAACACCTACGAGGCCATCAAGGCCTCGCTCGTGGCCTCGGCCTCGGGCATGCCGCCTTCGCTGGCGGTAGAGTTCGGCCGCAAGGTCCTGTACCCGGCGCACCGTCCAAGCTTTGCCGAGCTGGAACAAGCGGTTCGCGGTCGTTAAGTTATGGAAAATAACCAGCCGATCATCATCAAGCGTGTCAAGCGCATAGCCGCTGGACACCACGGGGGCGCCTGGAAAATCGCCTTCGCCGACTTCGCGACGGCGATGATGGCGTTCTTCCTGGTGCTGTGGCTGCTGTCCACCGCGACCCCGGAACAGAAGATCGCCATCGCCGGTTACTTCAAGGATCCGGTTGGCTTCACTGAAAGCGGTACGCCCTACATCATCGACCTGGGCGGCTCACCGACCCTGGCGCCGGAGACGACCCTCAACCCCGAGGTCAAATCCCAGCCGCAGCCCGACAAGGTAACGGTGGATTCCGAGCAGGTCGAAGGCATGGCCGAGCAGGTCGAGCGCGAGCGCCTTGAGTTGCTGCTGCAAGAGTTGCAGAACAAGGTCGACGAGAACCCGCAGCTGCAGAAGTTCAAGGATCAGATCCTGTTCGAGATCACGCCGAATGGTTTGCGCATCCAGATCACGGATGCCGAGAACCGGCCGATGTTCGATTCCGGCAGCGCCCGCCTGAAGCCTTATTTCGAGGACATCCTGCTGGCCATGGCCGACACCATCAAGGCGGTGCCGAACAAGATCAGCATCAGTGGTCATACCGACGCCAAGCCGTATATCGGCAAGGGTGATTTCGGCAACTGGGAACTCTCGGCCAACCGCGCCAACGCGGCACGTCGTGCCCTGGTGGCCGGCAGTTATCCGGACGAGCAGGTGGCACGGGTGGTCGGTTACGCCTCCTCGGCGTTGTTCGACCGCAAGGACCCGTTCAACCCGGTCAACCGGCGTATCGATATCGTGGTGTTGACCAAGAAGGCCCAGAAGGCCATCGAAGGTTCGCAGACCGACGACCCGGCACCCGATCCGGTCCAAGGCCAGGGTGCCCCGGGCGAAGCACCGGCGACGCCGCCGGATGCTGCGGCCGATCCGAATGCCTTGCCGGCCGATCAGCAACCGGTGCCGGCCCACGAGTTGCGCGAACGTCTGAACCTGTTCGACGACGCCGCGCCGAAACCGCCGGGAACGCCTGCGCAGTGATTGGGCTCGTGGGAGCAAAGCTTGCTCGCGATGCAGGCGACACGATTCAGCTGCAAGACCGAGTCAACGTTCATCGCGGGCAAGCCTTGCTCCCACAGGCGGGAGCAAGCTCCCTCGCCACAACAGTGTTCGGCCGTTCAATCGCCCTGAATCAATAACTGCTTTCCGGCAAGCTGGCGATGATCGAGCGATAGCTGTTCATCCGTTGCTGCTGCACGCGGCCGTCTTCCAGTGCCTTGAGCAAGGCGCAGCCGGGTTCGCGGTCGTGCTTGCAGTCGCGGAAGCGGCAGGTGCCGATCAGGTCGTTGAACTCGATGAACCCGGCCTCCACGTCGGCCCGGCTGACGTGGCCCAGGCCGAATTCACGGATGCCGGGCGAATCGATCAGCTCACCGCCGCCGGGGAAGTGGAACAACCGCGCGGTGGTGGTGGTGTGGGTACCCTGGCCGGACAGCTCGGACAGCGGCCCGACACGGGTTTCGACCTCCGGCAGCAGGCTGTTGACCAGCGAAGACTTGCCGACACCGGACTGGCCGACGAACACGCTGATGCGCCCGTCCAACTGCCGTTGCAGTTGTTCCATGCCATTGCCATGGTGGGCGGAGACTTCCAGCACCGGGTAACCCAGTTGTCGATAGACCGCCAGCAAGGCGTTCAGCGCCGGGGCATTCTGCTCATCGATCAGGTCGAACTTGTTGAGCAGCAACAACGGGCGGATACCGGCATGCTCGGCCGCCACCAGATAACGGTCGATCAGGTTGGCATGGGGCTCTGGCAGCGGGGCGAACACGATGACGATCATGTCGACGTTGGCTGCCACGGGTTTGAGCTGGCCCCGGCTGTCCGGACGACACAGCTCGGTGTGGCGCGGCAACTGTGCCACGATCACGCCAATACCCTGGTTACCGGCACGCCAGACCACCTGGTCGCCGGTGACCAGCGCCGGCAGGTTCGCGCGCAGGTGGCAACGGAAGACCTGGCCGGCCAATTCGCCTTCACGGGCCTCGACCTCGACCTGCACCCCGAAGTGCGCGATCACCAGGCCGGTCTGTTCCGGGCCCAGGTCGCCGCCTTCCAGGGCTTGCACCGCACTGGACTCGCGTTTGGCGGCGCGGGCGGCGCGCTCGCCCTGGATCTTTTCGATGCGCCAGTTCTGACGACGATTGAGTTGGCGTTTGGCCATGGGTGTTCCGTATGAAAAAATGCGGCGAATAGGTAAAACGGCGGCGAGTTTAGCACGCCCGGAGGTCTGCCTAGGCTAAACTGCGCAGCTACTCCGAGGAGCCCTTCGTATGCAAAATTCGCAGAACCTGATCTGGATCGACCTGGAAATGACCGGTCTGAACCCCGACACCGACGTCATTATCGAAATGGCCACCATCGTCACCGACAGTGACCTCAACACCTTGGCCGAAGGCCCGGTGATCGCGATCCATCATAGCGACGAGATCCTGGCTGGCATGGACGAGTGGAACACCCGCCAGCACGGCGGCTCGGGCCTGACCCAGCGGGTACGCGAGAGCAAGATCAGCATGGCCGAGGCCGAGGCCCAGACCATCGCCTTCCTCGAGCAGTGGGTACCGAAGGGCAAATCACCGATCTGCGGCAACAGCATCTGCCAGGACCGGCGTTTCCTCTATACCCACATGAAATCCCTGGAAAGCTATTTCCACTACCGCAACCTGGACGTCTCCACCCTCAAGGAACTGGCCGCCCGCTGGGCGCCTGAAGTGCGTGACAGCTTCCAGAAGGGCGGCAGCCACCTGGCCTTGGACGACATTCGCGAGTCCATTGCCGAGCTGCAGCATTACCGCAAGCATTTCATCAAGTTCTGATCGTGCTGTGGTGCGGGATCCGTGGGAGCAAAGCTTGCCCGCGATGAACGATGACGCGGTCCAGCAGTGAGTGGTGTTGCCTGCATCGCGAGCAAGCTTTGCTCCCACGGATCCCCTCGCCACAAGTTTGTATGTGGCAGGGGAAGCGGTTGCCCTCTTTTGGTGCTGCTCCGAACTGGCTAGACTGCGCGCCTTCCTGCAAGGACCGTCATCATGTTGTTGATGCTTTATCTGATCGCCATTACCGCCGAAGCCATGACCGGCGCCCTGTCTGCCGGGCGGCGGGGCATGGACTGGTTTGGCGTGGTGCTCATCGCCTGCATCACGGCGCTGGGTGGCGGTTCGGTGCGCGACGTCTTGCTCGGGCATTACCCGCTGACTTGGGTCAAGCACCCGGAATACCTGGTGCTGACCACGGCGGCGGCGATGCTGACGGTGTTCCTGGCGCGCTGGATGCGTCATCTGCGCTCGTTGTTCCTGGTGCTCGACGCCGCGGGCCTGGTGGCATTCACGCTGATCGGCTGCATGACGGCCCTGGAAATGGGCCATGGCATGTTGGTGGCGTCGGTCAGTGGGGTGATTACCGGCGTGTTTGGCGGGATCCTGCGGGACATCTTCTGTAACGATATTCCGCTGATCTTCCGTCGCGAGCTGTATGCCAGCGTCTCGTTTGCCGCCGCATGGTGTTATCTGCTGTGCGTCTACCTGGCCTTGCCCAGTGAACAGGCCGTGCTCATCACCTTGTTTGGCGGTTTCCTGCTGCGGCTCCTGGCGATCCGCTTCCACTGGGAAATGCCGAAGTTCGTCTATAACGACGAGGTCTGACGCTGCGCATGCTGGCGCAGCGCCCACTCCACATGCTCACGCACCAGGTCGGAGGGGTGATCGCGCCGTGCCTCCAGCGCCTGCAGGACCGGAATGGTTGAAGGGGCATTGCCCAGGCCGACCGCCAGGTTGCGCAACCATCGCTCATAGCCGGCGCGGCGCAGCGGTGAGCCTTCGGTGCTCTTGAGGAAGGTTTCCTCGTCCCACAGGAACAGCTCGGCCAGCCCGGCATTGTCCAGGTTGTGTCGTGGCTTGAAATCATTCTCTCCGGACGGCCGGGCGAAACGGTTCCATGGACAAACGATCTGACAGTCGTCACAGCCGAACACCCGGTTGCCGATCAAAGAGCGCAGTTCTTCAGGAATGGCGCTTTTCAGCTCGATGGTCAGGTAGGAGATGCAGCGGCGGGCGTCCAGTACGTAGGGGCCGATGAATGCGTTGGTCGGACAGATGTCCAGGCACGCCGTGCATTTGCCACAGTGTTCGCTAGCGTGGGGCGGATCCACCGGCAGTGGCAGGTCGACAAACAGTTCGCTCAGGAAGAAATAACTGCCGGCCTTGCGGTTCAGCACCAGGGTGTTCTTGCCGATCCAGCCGAGCCCGGCCTGTTCGGCGATGGCTTTCTCCAGGACCGGTGCGCTGTCGACAAAAGCGCGGTAGCCGAAGGGGCCGATGACCGCCTGGATTTTTTCTGCCAGTTGCTGCACGCGTTTACGGATCAATTTGTGGTAATCGCGGCCCAACGCATAGCGCGAGACGTAGGCTTTTTCCGGTTGGCCGAGCATCTGCGCCATGTGCGTGTCGCCCGGCAGGTAGTCCATGCGCAGGGACACCACCCGCAGCGTGCCCGGCACCAGCTCCTCGGGGTGCGAGCGCTTGCTGCCGTGGGCGCCCATGTAGTCCATTTCGCCGTGGTAGCCCGCTTCGAGCCAGCGCTGCAGGTGTTGCTCATGCTCGCCAAGGTCCAGTCCGCTGATGCCGACTTGCTGGAAACCCAGCTCGCGGCCCCAGTCCTTGATGGATTGGGCGAGGGCGGGAAGATCGGTGGGAATGGCAGGCATGAGGCGAGAGAAACCGGAGCTGAGATGCGTATAATTCTGCCAGACATCGGAGCCCGAAGACGCATGCCGCACACTAAAGATGATTTTCCCGACGCACTGTACAGTGCCGCGCAGGTCCGGGCCCTCGACGCACAGCTGATTGCGGCGGGCACCACCGGCTTCGAGTTGATGCAGCGAGCGGCCCGCGCCACCTGGCGAGCGATCGTCCGACGTTGGCCTGATGCTGGCGAACTGACCGTACTCGCCGGCCACGGCAACAACGCCGGCGACGGTTACCTGGTGGCCACCCTGGCCCGGCGTGCCGGTTGGTCGGTGCGGGTCCTGACGGTGGGCGAGCCCCGTCGTCTGCTGGGAGACGCTGCCAACGCCCATGCCGAAGCCGTTGCGGTCGGTGTGCCGGTGGAACCTTGGTCCGACGAATCCGAATTGCGTGGCGTGCTACTGGATGCTTTGCTCGGTACGGGCTTGAGCGGCGAAGTGCGCGAGCCTTATATCCGGGCCATCGATACGATCAACGTCAGTGACCTTCCGGTCGCGGCGGTGGATATCCCCTCGGGGCTGTGTGCCGATACCGGCCGGGTGTTGGGCACCGCGGTGACTGCCGATCTGACCGTGACCTTCATTGGCCTGAAGCTGGGCCTGTTCACCGGCGATGCCGCGGACCGTGTCGGTGAATTGGTCTTCAACGATCTCCACGCCGATCCTGACATCGTTGAAGCGACACCGATCAGTGCCCGATTGCTCTCATCCCATAATCTTCCGCGTCTGACACCTCGTCCCCTTGCTTCCCACAAAGGTTCGTTCGGGCATGTCCTGTTGATCGGCGGCGACCGTGGGTTTGGCGGCGCTATCCAGATGAGCGCCGAAAGCGCCCTGCGTTGCGGTGCGGGCATGGTGTCCATGGCGACCCGCAGTGAGCATGTCTGCGCTGCGTTGACCCGTTTGCCGGAAGTCATGGTGCAGGGCACTCATTCGGCGAACCAATTGATGGGGTTACTCAAGCAGGCTGGTGTATTGGTGGTCGGACCCGGGTTGGGCCAGGCGGCCTGGGGCCGCAGTCTGTTGTCGGCGGCGGCCAACGCGCCGTTGCCGCAGGTGTGGGACGCCGATGCATTGAATCTGCTGAGTGTCGGAGCGGTCAGACTGCCCGAAGGCTGTGTGATCACGCCGCATCCGGGCGAGGCAGCACGGCTTTTGGAGATTTCCACTGCCCAGGTGCAGGCCGATCGCCCGGCGGCTGTCCAGGCGTTGAGCAAAAAATATACAGCGACGGTGATTCTCAAAGGTGCCGGCAGTCTGATTGCCAGCCCGGACGGTCGCCTGGCTGTCTGCGGTCAGGGCCATCCAGCGATGGCTACTGCTGGCCTGGGGGACGTGTTGGCCGGGGTGGTAGGTGCCTTGCTCGCCCAGGGGCTGGAGGGCTTCGAGGCAGCGTGCCTGGCGGTGTGGCTGCACGCCAACGCCGGTGCGCAAGCCGGTCGTTCGGGCCGGGGGCTGGCGGCGACCGATCTGATCCCGGCCATTCGTCAGTTGTTGGAGGAGCAATCACCTTGTCTGAAGTAACCCTGTACATGGCTGACGAACAAGCCATGACGGCATTCGGTGCCCGTATCGCGAGTATCACGGCGGGCCACGGCCTGGTTTTTCTCGTCGGCGACCTCGGCGCGGGGAAGACCACCTTGTCCCGGGGCATCATTCGCGGCCTCGGACACGTCGGCGCGGTGAAAAGCCCTACCTTCACATTGGTCGAGCCCTACGAGATCGGCGACATTCGCGCCTTCCATTTCGACCTGTATCGATTGGTGGACCCCGAAGAACTGGAATTCCTCGGTATCCGCGATTATTTCGAAGATGACGCCTTGTGCCTGATCGAATGGCCCGACAAGGGTGCAGGCTTTTTGCCAAAGCCTGACCTGACCATTACCATTGGCGCGCAGAACGGCGGGCGTTCGCTGAAACTGACACCGCAAGGCTCGCGAGGCGAGTCGTGGTGTGCCGCGTTGGCACTGGAAAACTAATTGATGATGGGGTTTGGTATGCGCTTTCGCGCGGTGGTTGCTGTCGTAGGACTGTTGCTTACGGCACTGGCCGTCGATGCTGTGGCTGAGACAAAGGTCAACAGCGTTCGCCTTTGGCGAGCGCCGGACAATACTCGGCTGGTGTTCGACCTGACAGGGCCGGTGCAGCACAGCGTATTCACCCTGACGGCCCCGGATCGCCTGGTGATCGACATCAATGGCGCATCCCTTGGCGCGCCGCTGAACGTGGCCACCGCCAACACGCCGATTACCGCGATGCGTTCGGCCCAGCGTACGCCGACCGACCTGAGGGTGGTCATCGACCTGAAAAAAGCCGTGACCCCGAAAAGCTTCACCCTGGCCCCGAATGCCCAGTACGGCAACCGGCTGGTGGTGGACCTGTTCGACAACCCGGCCGACGCCGCGCCGCCCCCACCGGCGCCGACCAATGTCGCCACGGTGCCGGCGGTGCCGGTCACGCCGACCGAGCCTGCGATCAAGCTGCCACCGGCCCCGGCCGGCAAGCGCGACATCATTGTGGTGATCGACGCCGGTCACGGTGGCGAAGACCCGGGTGCCTCCGGCTCGCGGGGCCAGCATGAAAAAGACGTGGTGCTGTCCATCGCCCGCGAGCTGCAGCGCCAGGTCAACGGCATGAAAGGCTTCCGTGCCGAACTGACCCGTACCGGCGACTACTTCATTCCGTTGCGCGGTCGCACCGAAATCGCCCGCAAGAAGGGCGCCGACCTGTTCGTTTCCATTCACGCCGACGCGGCACCTTCGGCGGCGGCCTTCGGTGCTTCGGTGTTCGCCCTGTCCGACCGTGGCGCGACTTCCGAGACCGCCCGTTGGCTGGCTGACAGCGAAAACCGTTCCGACCTGATCGGCGGTGCCGGCAATGTCAGCCTCGACGACAAGGACCGGATGTTGGCCGGTGTGTTGCTCGATTTGTCCATGACCGCCTCGCTGACGTCGAGCCTGAACGTCGGCCAGAAGGTCTTGAGCAACATCGGCCGTGTCACGCCCCTGCACAAGCAGCGCGTCGAACAGGCCGGGTTCATGGTGCTCAAGTCCCCGGACATCCCGTCGATCCTGGTGGAGACCGGCTTCATCTCGAACTCCAACGAGGCCTCCAAGCTGTCCTCGTCCAGCCATCAGCAAGCGCTCGCCCGTTCCATCAGCAGCGGCGTGCGCCAGTTCTTCCAGCAGAATCCACCGCCGGGCACCTACATTGCCTGGTTGCGCGATTCCGGCAAGATCGCCCAGGGGCCGCGGGACCATCGGGTCAGCGCCGGCGAAACCCTGGCGATGATCGCCGTGCGCTACCAGGTGTCGCCCGCGACCCTGCGCAGCGTCAACAACCTCAAGAGCGATGAGCTGAAGATCGGCCAGACCCTGACCATTCCCGGCAACGAAGTGGCGTCCAAGCAATGAGCGATGAAGTGATCGGCAGTAACGCGCGCATCGAACTGCTCAGCCCCCGGCTGGCGAACCAGATCGCCGCCGGTGAGGTGGTGGAGCGCCCGGCGTCGGTCATCAAGGAATTGCTGGAGAACAGCCTCGACTCCGGGGCCAAGCGCATCGATGTGGATGTCGAGCAGGGTGGCGTCAAGTTGCTGCGGGTGCGCGATGACGGTGGCGGTATTTCTTCCGACGACCTGCCGCTGGCCCTGGCGCGTCACGCCACCAGCAAGATCCGCGACCTGGAAGACCTCGAGCGGGTCATGAGCCTGGGGTTTCGTGGCGAAGCGCTGGCCTCCATCAGTTCGGTGTCGCGCCTGACACTCACCTCCCGTACCCGTGATGCCGAGCAGGCCTGGCAGGTCGAGACCGAAGGTCGGGACATGGCGTCCCGCGTCCAGCCTGCGGCCCATCCGGTGGGCACTTCGGTGGAAGTGCGCGACCTGTTCTTCAATACCCCGGCCCGCCGCAAGTTCCTCAAGGCCGAAAAGACCGAATTCGATCATCTTCAGGAAGTCATCAAGCGCCTGGCCCTGGCGCGTTTTGATGTAGCGTTCCATTTGCGCCATAACGGCAAGACCATCCTCAGCCTGCACGAGGCCCGTGACGATGCGGCCCGGGCCCGCCGTGTAGGAGCGGTGTGCGGCGCAGGCTTCCTGGAGCAGGCATTGCCCATCGAGGTGGAGCGCAATGGCCTGCACCTGTGGGGTTGGGTCGGGTTGCCGACCTTTTCCCGCAGCCAGGCGGACTTGCAATATTTCTACGTGAATGGCCGGGCGGTGCGCGACAAATTGGTGGCCCATGCGGTGCGCCAGGCCTATCGCGACGTGTTGTTCAACGGCCGGCACCCGACCTTCGTGCTGTTTTTCGAAGTCGACCCGGCGGTGGTGGACGTCAACGTGCACCCGACCAAGCACGAAGTGCGCTTCCGCGATGGGCGCATGGTGCACGATTTCCTCTACGGCACCTTGCACCGCGCCTTGGGCGACGTGCGCCCGGAAGACCAGCTCGCGGCGCCCGCTGCGGTGGCGGGGATGGTGCGTCCAACCGGCCTGGACGCCGGCGAATTCGGGCCCCAGGGTGAAATGAGCCTGGCGGCCAATGCCTTGCTCGAACAACCACAGGCCCAGCCGACCTATAGCAGCGCAGGCTCCGGTGCTGGCAGCGGCTATCAGTACCAGTACACGCCGCGCCCGCAATCGAACGTACCGGCGGCGGAGGCCCAGGCGGCCTATCGAGAGTTCTTCAAGCCTTTGCCGGAGACCGGGGCGGCGGCATTGCCCGACGGCCAGGGGGATATCCCGCCGCTGGGCTATGCCCTGGCGCAGCTCAAAGGCATCTATATCCTTTCGGAAAATGCCCAGGGCCTGGTCCTGGTGGACATGCACGCGGCCCACGAGCGGATCATGTATGAACGGCTGAAGATTGCCATGGCCAGCGAAGGCCTGAGCGGCCAGCCATTGTTGGTGCCCGAATCCCTGGCGGTCAGCCAGCGCGAAGCCGATTGCGCCGAAGAGCACGTGAGCTGGTTCCAGCGCCTGGGCTTCGAGCTGCAACGCCTGGGCCCTGAAACCCTGGCGATCCGACAGATCCCGGCGTTGCTGAAGCAGGCCGAGGCCAATCGACTGGTCAGTGACGTGCTGGCAGATCTGATGGAGTACGGCACCAGCGACCGTATCCAGGCGCACCTGAACGAATTGCTCGGCACCATGGCCTGCCACGGCGCGATCCGCGCCAACCGACGCCTGGCCCTGCCGGAAATGAACGGTTTGCTGCGGGACATGGAAAACACCGAGCGCAGTGGCCAATGCAACCATGGCCGGCCGACCTGGACTCAATTGGGGCTGGACGACCTGGACAAACTGTTCCTGCGTGGTCGTTGATGAGCCAGCTACCCCCCGCGATTTTCCTGATGGGGCCGACCGCCGCCGGCAAGACCGACCTGGCCATCGAGTTGACCAAGGTCCTGCCTTGCGAGTTGATCAGCGTCGATTCGGCACTGGTCTACCGGGGCATGGACATCGGCACGGCCAAACCGTCAAAAGAGCTGCTGGCGGAATTCCCGCATCGGCTGATCGACATCCTGGACCCGGCCGAAGCCTACTCGGCTGCGGATTTTCGCCGTGATGCCCTCCAGGCCATGGCCGACATCACCGCGCGGGGCAATATCCCGCTGCTGGTGGGCGGGACGATGCTGTATTACAAAGCCTTGATCGATGGGCTGGCCGACATGCCGGCGGCCGATCCCGAGGTACGCGCGCAAATTGAAGAAGAGGCCGGGCGCCTTGGCTGGCAGGCCCTGCACGAGCAATTGGCGGTCATCGACCCGGAGTCGGCGGCGCGAATTCACCCCAACGATCCGCAGCGCCTGAGCCGGGCCCTGGAGGTTTACCGGGTCAGCGGCCAGAGCATGACGGCCCTGCGGCAGCGACAATCTGCGCAAAGTACTGAAGCAGCCGCTTCGGGACTGCAACAATTACCCTATACTGTCGCGAATCTGGCCATCGCCCCGGCGAACCGGCAAGTGCTGCACCGTCGAATTGAACAAAGATTCACATTGATGTTGGAACAGGGGTTCATCGACGAGGTCGTAGCCCTGCGTGAGCGAAGTGACCTGCATGCCGGGTTGCCGTCTATACGTGCGGTGGGTTATCGACAAGTCTGGGATTACCTGGACGGCAAGCTGACGTCAGCCGAGATGCAGGAGCGTGGGATCATTGCCACGCGCCAGTTGGCGAAGCGCCAGTTCACCTGGTTGCGCAGCTGGACTGACTTGCATTGGCTCGACAGCCTTGATTGCGACAATCTGCCACGCGCCTTGAAATACCTGGGGACCGTCTCCATATTGAGCTGAGTCCTTGCAATTGCCGTCTATCCTTGGGGGTGTGACGGCCGAAGCCATCTGATTCCGATTTTTATTATTGATCCTTAAAGGAGTGCGGCACATGTCAAAAGGGCATTCGCTACAAGACCCTTACTTGAACACTTTACGTAAAGAGAAAGTTGGGGTGTCCATCTATCTGGTCAACGGGATCAAACTGCAAGGCACGATCGAGTCTTTCGACCAGTTCGTCATCCTTCTGAAAAACACCGTCAGCCAGATGGTCTACAAGCACGCTATCTCGACAGTCGTGCCGGTTCGTCCAATTCGTCTGCCAAGCGCAACCGAATCCGAAGGCGGTGACGCTGAACCGGGTAACGCCTGATAGGAGTCTCCTTTGTTCTTTGAGCGCCACGGTGGTGGTGAGCGGGCCATTCTCGTTCACCTGGATGGACAGGACCCTGAGGCGCGCGAAGACCCGCAGGAGTTTCAGGAGTTGGCACTTTCGGCCGGCGCCGAGACCGTCGCGTTTTTCAACGTGCCGCGTCATCGGCCAACCGCCAAATTCCTGATCGGCAGCGGCAAGGTCGAGGAGTTGCGCGACCTGGTCAAGGCCGAAGAAGCCGATCTGGTGATCTTCAATCACATCCTCACGCCCAGTCAGGAACGTAACCTCGAACGCGTATTCGAGTGTCGCGTGATCGACCGTACGGGCCTGATTCTCGATATCTTCGCCCAGCGCGCCCGTACCCATGAAGGCAAGCTCCAGGTCGAACTGGCCCAGCTCGAGCACATGAGCACGCGGCTGGTGCGTGGCTGGACTCACCTTGAGCGGCAGAAGGGCGGTATCGGTCTGCGCGGTCCGGGTGAAACCCAGCTGGAAACCGACCGGCGCCTGTTGCGGATTCGCCTGCGCCAGATCAAGGGGCGCCTGGAAAAGGTCCGCAGCCAGCGCGAGCAGTCGCGGCGCGGCCGCAAGCGCGCGGACATCCCGACGGTTTCCCTGGTGGGCTATACCAACGCCGGCAAATCGACGCTGTTCAATAACGTGACCCAGTCGGACGTCTATGCCGCCGACCAGTTGTTCGCCACGCTCGACCCGACCTTGCGCCGGCTCGACCTGGACGACCTCGGGCCGATCGTGCTGGCCGACACCGTGGGCTTCATCCGTCACCTGCCGCATAAACTGGTCGAGGCTTTCCGAGCTACGCTCGAAGAGTCGAGCAACTCCGACCTGCTGCTGCATGTGATCGATGCCGCCGAGCCGGACCGGATGCTGCAGATCGAGCAGGTCATGGTGGTGCTCGGCGAGATTGGAGCCCAGGACTTGCCGATCCTGGAGGTATACAACAAACTCGATTTGCTCGAAGGCGTGGAGCCGCAGATCCAGCGCGATGCCGATGGCAAGCCGCAGCGGGTCTGGTTGTCGGCCCGGGACGGTACTGGCCTCGAGCTGCTCGAGCAGGCCGTGGCGGAGCTGTTGGGCAGCGACCTGTTTGTCGGCACCCTGAAGCTGCCGCAACGGTTCGCCCGCCTGCGTGCCCAGTTCTTCGAGCTGGGCGCGGTGCAAAAAGAAGAACATGACGAAGAAGGCACTTGCCTGCTGGCGGTTCGTCTGCCGCGGTCGGAGCTGAATCGGCTGGTCAGTCGTGAAGGGCTGAAACCGATGGAGTTCATCGAGCAACACACTTTGCAATAAAAGCCTGAGAAAGCTGTGTCAGGCATTCTGTAGCATTGGCCGGCGCGCCGTGGGTGCGTCTTTGCTTTATCAGATGGAGAGCGCTATGGCTTGGAATGAGCCGGGTGGCAACTCGAATAACCAGGATCCCTGGGGCGGCAAGCGTCGTAACAACGGCGACCGCAAGGGGCCACCGGATCTCGACGAGGCCTTCCGCAAGCTGCAGGAAAGCCTGAACGGTTTGTTCGGTGGCGGTAAGAAACGCGGTGACGACGGCAGTGGTCGTCCGGGCAAGGGCGGCGGTTTCGGCCTGCTCGGCATCGGTCTGGTCGTGCTCGCGGCGATCTGGCTGTACAGCGCGGTCTATGTCGTGGACGAGCAGGAGCAGGCCGTGGTGCTGCGCTTCGGCAAGTACTACGAAACCGTCGGCCCGGGCCTGAACATCTATTTCCCGCCGATCGATCAGAAGTACATGGAAAACGTCACGCGTGAGCGTGCCTACACCAAGCAGGGCCAGATGCTCACGGAAGACGAAAACATCGTCGAAGTGCCGCTGACCGTGCAGTACAAGATCACCAACCTGCAAGACTTCGTACTGAATGTCGACCAGCCGGAAGTCAGCCTGCAGCATGCCACCGAGAGTGCGCTGCGCCATGTGGTGGGTTCCACCGCCATGGACCAGGTGCTGACCGAGGGCCGTGAGTTGATGGCCAGCGAAATCAAGGAGCGCCTGCAGCGGTTCCTCGACACCTATCGCACCGGCATCACCGTCACCCAGGTCAACGTGCAGAGCGCCGCGGCGCCGCGTGAGGTCCAGGAAGCCTTCGACGATGTGATCCGCGCCCGTGAAGACGAGCAGCGTTCGCGCAACCAGGCCGAAACCTATGCCAACGGCGTTGTGCCGGAAGCCCGTGGCCAGGCCCAGCGCATCATCGAGGATGCCAACGGTTACCGCGACGAAGTGGTCTCCCGTGCCAAGGGTGAGGCCGATCGCTTCACCAAGCTGGTGGCCGAGTATCGCAAGGCCCCTGAAGTGACCCGCGAGCGTCTGTACCTGGACACCATGCAGGAAGTCTTCAGCAACACCAGCAAGGTCCTCGTGACCGGCAACAAGAACGGCCAGAGCAATCTGCTGTACCTACCGCTGGACAAGATGGTCGAGAGCGGTCGCAACACCAGCACGCCGCCGGCCAGCACGTCGTCTTCCAGCAATGAAGCGAATGCTCGCGCTGCGGTGGAGCAGCAACAGCAAGCACGTACCAGGGAGAGTCGCTGATGAGCAATAAATCGCTGATCGCCCTTATTGTTGGCGTCGTCGTAGCGATCGCTGCCTGGAACTGCTTCTACATCGTGTCCCAGACCGAGCGTGCGGTGTTGCTGCAGTTCGGTCGCGTGGTCGAGACGGATGTCCAGCCAGGGCTGCATGTGAAAGTGCCGTACGTCAACAAGGTGCGCAAGTTCGACGCGCGCCTGATGACGTTGGATGCACCGACGCAACGCTTCCTGACACTGGAAAAGAAAGCGGTCATGGTCGATGCCTATGCCAAGTGGCGCGTGAAGGATGCCGAGCGCTTCTACACGGCCACCTCGGGTCTCAAGCAGATCGCCGACGAACGCCTGTCCCGCCGCCTGGAGTCGGGTTTGCGTGACCAGTTCGGTAAGCGCACCCTGCATGAAGTGGTGTCCGGTGAGCGTGATGCGCTCATGGCCGACATTACCCGTTCGCTGAACACCATGGCGGAAAAGGAACTGGGTATTGAAGTGGTCGATGTCCGGGTCAAGGCCATCGATCTGCCAAAGGAAGTGAACCGCAGCGTGTTCGAGCGGATGAGCACCGAGCGCGAGCGTGAAGCCCGCGAGCATCGCGCGAAGGGTAACGAGCTGGCCGAAGGCATCCGTGCCGACGCCGATCGTCAGCGTCGCGTGTTGCTGGCAGAAGCCTATCGTGAATCGGAAGAAGTTCGCGGTGACGGCGATGCCCAGGCCGCGGCGATCTATGCCAAGGCCTATGGCCAGGACCAGGAGTTCTACGCGTTCTACCGTAGCCTGCATGCCTACCGTGAAAGCTTCGCGCACAAATCCGACGTGTTGGTCCTGGACCCGAGCAGCGACTTTTTCCGCTACCTGGAAAAGGCCAAGCCTTGATGCAACGTTGACCTGAGACACTCCGCCCGGCGGCTAAAACGTCTGGCGGGGTGATCCTTTGGGAAAACGGGTGTATGATGCGGCAGCCGGGAAATTCCCGGCTTTTTTGCGTCTGCACGTTCGATTGCGGTTTTGGTTGCAGGCGTCGGGTCGAACGACTCGACAGGTTTTTCGAGGAAAGTGCTGGACGAGGCCGTTTCCGGGCCATTCGTCACGTCGCCCTTGCGCGCTTTTTGCGCAGAGCGTGGGCGCTTTCTGCTTCACTCAAGGCTTGCCCGAAGGCTGGCCGCCCGGACCATAGGGGAATGGCGTAATGGCAACGGTAGACCGCTGGCTGCTGCCAGATGGCATCGAAGAAGTACTGCCACCGGAAGCTGCGCGTATCGAAGTAGCGCGTCGGCAGGTGTTGGATCTGTTCCAGAGCTGGGGCTACGAGTTCGTCGTCACCCCGCATATCGAGTACCTGGAATCCCTGCTGACCGGCGCGGGCCAGGACCTGGATCTGCGCACCTTCAAGGTCGTCGACCCGCAGTCGGGCCGGCAGATGGGTTTTCGTGCCGACATCACGCCCCAGGTAGCGCGTATCGACGCCCATACCCTGCGCCGTGAAGGTCCCAGTCGCCTGTGCTACGCCGGCAGTGTGCTGCACGCCCAGCCGCGCGCCCTGTCGTCCTCGCGCAGCCCGATCCAGCTGGGGGCCGAGTTGTACGGCGATGCCAGCCCGAGCAGCGACGTGGAAGTCATCAGCCTGATGTTGGCCATGCTGCAACTGGCGGACGTGCCGGATGTCCACATGGATCTGGGCCACGTTGGCATCTATCGTGGTCTGGCCCGTGCGGCCGGTCTGTCCGGTGAAGTGGAGCAACAATTGTTCGATGCCTTGCAGCGCAAGGCCATCGATGAAGTCATCAGCCTGACCGAAGGCTTGCCGGCCGACCTGTCCGACATGCTGCGGGCGCTGGTGGATCTGTGTGGCGGCCGTGAAGTACTGGCGGCGGCGCGTGATCGCCTGGCTCATGCGCCAGCGCCTGTACTGGCGGCGCTGGACGACCTGCTGGCAATCGCCGAGCGTCTGTCGGTGCGCTTCCCTGAGTTGCCGTTGTATTTCGACCTGGGCGAGTTGCGCGGCTACCACTACCACACCGGCGTGGTGTTCGCCGTGTTCGTCCCTGGCGTGGGCCAGTCCATCGCCCAGGGCGGTCGTTACGACGATATCGGCGCCGACTTCGGTCGTGCCCGTCCGGCGACCGGTTTCTCTACCGATCTGAAAACCCTGGTGACCCTGGGGCGTGCTGAAATCGAGCTACCGTCCGGCGGTATCTGGATGCCTGACAGTACGGATGCGGCACTCTGGCAGGCTGTCTGCCAGTTGCGCAGCGAGGGTCAGCGTGTCGTCCAGGCCTTGCCTGGGCAGCCTTTGGCCGCCGCCCGTGAAGCGGACTGCGACCGGCAATTGATTCAGCAGAACGGGCTTTGGCAAGTATTGCCGCTGGCTTCTTGAGTTTTCCCGCCGGCCGCGGCCGGCACCAAGTTTGCGCGAATGAGGACAAGTGTTATGGGTAAGAATGTCGTAGTCCTGGGCACCCAATGGGGTGATGAGGGCAAAGGCAAGATCGTTGATCTGCTGACCGAACATGCTGCCGCCGTAGTGCGCTACCAGGGTGGCCACAACGCCGGTCACACGTTGGTGATCGACGGTGAAAAAACCGTTCTGCACCTGATTCCGTCGGGCGTGCTGCGCGAAGGCGTGCAGTGCCTGATCGGTAACGGTGTCGTGGTTGCCCCCGACGCTCTGCTGCGGGAAATCGTCAAGCTGGAAGAGAAAGGCGTACCGGTGCGCGAGCGCCTGCGTATCAGCCCGTCCTGCCCGCTGATCCTGTCCTACCACGTTGCGCTGGACCAGGCCCGTGAAAAGGCCCGTGGCGAGATGAAGATCGGCACCACCGGTCGCGGCATCGGCCCGGCCTACGAAGACAAGGTGGCCCGTCGTGGCCTGCGCATCGGTGATCTGTTCCACCGCGAGCGCTTCGCCGCCAAGCTGGGCGAGTTGCTGGACTACCACAACTTCGTCCTGGTCAATTACTACAAAGAGCCGGCCATCGACTTCCAGAAGACCCTGGACGAGTGCATGGAATACGCCGAGCTGCTCAAGCCGATGATGCTCGACGTCACCGCCGAGCTGCACGAGCTGCGTCGCGCGGGCAAGGACATCATGTTCGAAGGCGCCCAGGGTTCGCTGCTGGACATCGACCACGGTACCTACCCGTACGTCACCAGCTCCAACACCACTGCCGGCGGCATCGCCACGGGTTCGGGTTTCGGTCCGATGTACGTGGACTACATCCTCGGCATCACCAAGGCCTACACCACTCGCGTGGGCTCGGGTCCGTTCCCGACCGAGCTGTTCGACGACGTCGGTGCTTTCCTGGCCAAACGTGGTCATGAGTTCGGTGCCACCACCGGTCGTGCCCGTCGTTGCGGCTGGTTCGATGCCGTCATCCTGCGTCGCGCCATCGACGTCAACAGCATCTCGGGCCTGTGCCTGACCAAGCTGGACGTGCTGGACGGCCTGGAAACCATCAACATCTGCGTAGGCTACAAGAACCAGGACGGCGCGGTCATCGACGCACCGACCGATGCTGACAGCTACATCGGCCTGGAGCCAGTGTACGAGCAGATGCCGGGCTGGACCGAGTCGACCGTGGGCGTCAAGGCTCTGGAAGAGCTGCCTGTGGCTGCCCGCAACTACATCAAGCGCCTCGAAGAGCTGGTCGGTGCGCCGATCGACATTATTTCGACGGGGCCGGACCGCAACGAAACCATCGTTCTGCGTCATCCGTTCGCCTGATAAGTTACTGATGTAAAAGACAAAGGACCCTGATTTGGGTCCTTTGTCGTTTCTGCCTGCCGACGGCACAACACTTGCTACGCAACTCCATTACTGGCACCTCTTGACGAGTGCCATCAATTTAATGGCGTTCGTAGAGGGATTTTCCGTGTCGGCCGTTCTCTCACTGTTACAAAGCCGTTTACTACGGCCTGTGTTCGTTACCCTTGGTATCGCCCTTTTGGTGCAGGTGTTGGTGGCGGTTGCGCTGACCCGCAGCACGGTCACGGCGCTTGAAACCGACTTGGGCACACGCCTGGGGGCTGACAGCCAGAAGCTCTCCGGCGAGCTGGAGCAGGCTGGGCGGGAGGTCACGTCGAGCCTGGACAGTTTGTCTGCCAATACCCGTCAGCGATTGAATGCAGGTCTATCCGCGCGCCTGAAAGATGAGCAGTCGCAGTTGCGGACGACGCTGGAAAAAGCGCTCAAGGACTCCGCCAATGATATGGCGCAGCTCCTGGCTTCCGTTGCGCCCCGCGCCATGTGGGACAGCGACATACCGACACTCTCCGAATTCGCCCGTCGGGCCCAGCGCAACCCCAACGTATTGTTCGTCATCTATGACGACGCCAACGGTGAGCACCTGACCCGCTACCTGAACCGGGATAACGCGATCAACAAGGCCTTGCTGGAGAAGGGCAAGGGCGAGCGGGCCCTGGACAAGGTGCTGGACGCTGCGAAGACCGATCCGTCGGTGTACTACCTTGAGGCATCGATCAATCCCAATGGGGTGGAAATCGGTAAGGTATTGATGGGGGTCTCCACCGCTTCGGTGGAGTCCGATCTGAAGGCGCTGGACCAGCGCTTCTCGGCATTGATCGCCAGCAGTGACCAGTTGGTCGGTGACAGCCTCAAGGGTGCCGCCGCCGACAGTGCCGCTGCCATGCGCGGTCGTCTGCAGTCGGCACAGACCACGGCTACGCAGATGCAGACCAACACTTCCAGCACGGTGCAGGAAGCGGCAAGTACCTTGCGCTGGCGGATCGGCCTCGGCCTGGCGCTGGTCGGCTTCGGCGTGCTGCTGTTGTTGGCCGTGGTGCTGGGGCGTCGGGTGGTCAATCGCTTGAAGCTGCTGATCGCGGCCATGAACGATCTGGCGGCGGGCGAGGGTGACCTGACCAAGCGTGTGCAGATCAACAGCAAGGATGAAATTGGCGACATGGCCTCGGCGGTCAATCGCTTTGTGGATAAGTTGCAGCCCATCGTGCGGGAGGCGGGCGATGTCGCCCAGCGCACCGGCGTGGAGATCGGTGCAATGACCTTGCGCAACTCCGGTGCCGATGCGGCGGCCGGGATGCAGCGCGATGAGGTGGCTGAGAGCTTGCGTGCGCTGTCGCAAATGGCTGACGAAGCACAGTCGGAAAGCCAGGCGATGCAGGCGGCCTTGCAGCAGGTGGTGGAGATCCGTCAGGCCACCGATGAAAACACCCGTACCTCGGCCAAGGTCAGCGGTCTGATCGAGGCGCTGGCCGGGCAGGTTGATACCGGGGCGAAGGTGATCGAACGACTGGCGCAGCAGAGCGAACAGATCGAAGTGGTGCTGACGGTCATTCACGGCATCGCCGAGCAGACCAACCTGCTGGCCTTGAACGCGGCCATCGAAGCGGCGCGGGCCGGGGAGACCGGGCGTGGTTTTGCGGTAGTGGCGGACGAAGTGCGGGCGCTGGCGAGCAAGACCCAGAGTTCGACCGGTGACATCCAGGCCCATATCGTGGCGTTGCAGCAGGGCGCTCGCGAGGCGGTGGCTGCGATCGGCCAGGCGGGGCGGCAGGCCAGTGAGGGGCTGCTGGTGCTGCGCGACAGTGCTCGTTTGCAGCAGTCGGTGCAGGCGTCCGTAGAGCAAGTGCATGCGGCCATTGGTCTGGCGACTCAGGCGGCGGCTCATCAGGCCCAGGGGGCGCAGGCGGTGCGTGGGCGGGTCGAGACCATTCACGTCCAGGCCGAGAAAGCGGCTCAAGCCGTGGTCGAGACGACGGCGAGCGGCAAGGTGCTGGATAATCTGGCGGCGCAGTTGAAGGCGAGTCTGGGGCAGTTCAGGGCCTGACAGCCGACCAGCCTTTTGAGCGCGCGCGTTTCCCTGTGGGAGCGAGCCTGCTCGCGATGGCGGCCTGACAGCCGCCTCATCCCTTGCGGCCTGCCGCTTCAGGAATTCCCCAGTCAAAAACGCAAAAACCCGCTTTCGCGGGTTTCTGTGAGATTCAAGACCTTGTCTTGAAGCTTGAATTGGTGCCCAGAAGAAGACTCGAACTTCCACGACCTTGCGGTCACCAGCACCTGAAGCTGGCGTGTCTACCAATTTCACCATCTGGGCAGCATCTTCAGCGTTGCCGCTGTTGATGTGGCGCACTATACGGAGCGCGTTTTGATCTGTAAACCCCTGTTTTTGTTTTAGTAATTGCAAAAGCGGATTTCAGGAGGGTAGAAATGCAAAAACCCGCTTTCGCGGGTTTTTGGGAGAGCCTGCAGATCATTGATCTGTCTCTCGAAATTGGTGCCCAGAAGAAGACTCGAACTTCCACGACCTTGCGGTCACCAGCACCT
>NZ_JBMDKO010000067.1:0-24959 GCF_057809755.1 Pseudomonas sp. FG13 | reverse complement strand
CCGCCGACATTCTGCTTGTAAGGCAGACGCTCTCCCGGCTGAGCTAATCACCCTTTGCTTCGCTGAGGCCGCGAAATTTACGCAGGTACCGAAGCTAAGTCAATAGCAGGGTTGGATTTTTTTCAAAAACAACGTCGAGCGACAAGCTTCAAGCTGCAAGCAGAAACGCCAACACCGCAAAACCGCTTGCAGCTTGCAGCTCGCCACTTGCAGCTGCTTCATTCATAGATCATTTTCTTGGTCATGCCGCCGTCCACCACGAACTCCTGGCCCGTGACGAAACCGGCATTGCGCGACAACAGCCACGCCACCATCGCCGCCACATCCTCTACCGTGCCTACCCTACCCGCTGGATGCTGGGCGTGATCGGCGTCGGTCAGTGGTTCTGAACGGCGCAGGGACGGGTCCCGTGCGTCGATCCAGCCAGGGCTGACGGCGTTGACCCGGATCTCCGGCCCGAGGCTGATCGCCAAGGCATGGGTCAGGGCCAACAGGCCACCTTTGCTTGCGGCATAGGCTTCGGTGTCGGGTTCCGACTGTGCGGCACGGGTCGAGGCCAGGTTGACGATGGCGCCGTTGTGGGCCCGCAAATAAGGCGCACAGTGCTTGGCCAGCAGCATCGGTCCACCGAGGTTCACCGCCAGGACCCGATTCCAATGGGCCAGGTCCAGGCTTTCGAGGGTGATGTTGTGCGGGTCGGCAATGGCCGCGTTGCACACCAGCGCGTCGAGCCGGCCGAACTGGCCCAGCACCTCGGCGATCCCCGTGGCGACCTGGGCTTCGTCCGCCACGTCCATGGCGATGAACCAGGCGTTATCGCCCAACGTTTTGGCAACCTTGGAACCGCGCTCGCGATCCAGATCGGTCAGCACCACTTGCCAGCCTTCACAGATCAGCCAGGCGGCGATGCCCAGGCCTATACCCCGGGCGGCGCCCGTCACCAGTGCAACCCGGCCATGGGTGCCGCTCGGCGGCGTTGCCAGCTCGATCACAAGGCCGCCAACCCACGCGCCAGGTCAGCTTGCAGGTCGGCCACGTCTTCCAGGCCGACCGCGACGCGGATCAGGCTGTCGCGGATCCCCGCTGCTTCACGCTCCTGGGGCGACAGGCGGCCGTGAGAGGTGGTGCTCGGGTGGGTGATGGTGGTCTTGCTGTCCCCCAGGTTGGCGGTGATGGACACCAGCCGGGTAGCATCGATGAAGCGCCAGGCGCCCTCCTTGCCCCCCTTGACCTCGAAGCTCACCACGGCACCGAAACCGCGCTGCTGACGCAGGGCCAGGTCGTGTTGCGGATGGCTCTTGAGGCCGGCGTAATGGACTTTCTCGATGCCGTCCTGCTGCTCCAGCCACTCGGCCAGGGCCTGGGCATTGGCACAATGGGCTTTCATGCGCAGACCCAGGGTTTCCAGGCCCTTGAGGAAGACCCAGGCGTTGAACGGGCTGAGGGTCGGACCGGCGGTGCGCAAAAAGCCCACCACTTCTTTCATCTGCTCACCGCGACCGGCCACCACGCCGCCCATGCAACGACCCTGGCCGTCGATGAATTTGGTAGCCGAATGCACCACCACGTCCGCGCCCAGCTTCAACGGTTGTTGCAGCGCCGGGGTGCAGAAACAGTTGTCGACCACCAGCATGGCGCCCTTGGCGTGGGCGATTTCCGCCAACGCGGCTATGTCCACCAGTTCGGCCAAGGGGTTGGACGGTGACTCGACAAACAGCAATTTGGTATTGGCCTTGATCGCCGCATCCCAAGCGGACAAATCCGCCAGGGGCACGTAATCGACCTCCACGCCGAAGCGCTTGAAGTACTTTTCGAACAGGCTGATGGTCGAGCCGAAAACGCTGCGCGATACCAGTACGTGGTCGCCGGCGCTGCACAGGCTCATCACCACGGCCATGATCGCCGCCATGCCGGTGGCGGTGGCAACCGCCTGCTCGGCACCTTCCAGTGCGGCAATACGCTCTTCGAAAGCGCGCACGGTGGGGTTGGTGTAGCGCGAGTAGACATTGCCCGGTACTTCACCGGCGAACCGTGCTGCCGCGTCGGCGGCGGTACGGAACACGTAGCTGGAGGTGAAGAACATCGGATCGCCGTGTTCGGCTTCCGGCGTGCGGTGCTGGCCAGCGCGAACCGCCAGGGTGTCGAACGCTACGCCTTCAAGGTCGCTGTCCAGCCGACCGGCATCCCAATCCTGACTCATGCTGTCACTCCTGCAATCGGTCAAACGCAAACCGGCCCCTCAGGGCCGGTTTGTCACTTTTAGTTGTTGTACAGATCGATGATCGCACTGACCGCCTGGGTCTTGGCCTTGGACGCATCGTTGCGGGCGCTTTCGATCTTGTTCAGGTAGGCCTCGTCGATGTCGCCGGTAACGTACTTGCCGTCGAACACCGCGCAGTCGAACTGTTCGATCTTGATCTTGCCGCCGCCCACGGCTTCGATCAAGTCCGGCAGGTCCTGGTAGATCAGCCAGTCGGCACCGATCAGGTCGGCGACCTCCTGGGTCGTGCGGTTATGAGCGATCAGCTCATGGGCACTCGGCATGTCGATGCCGTAGACGTTCGGGTAGCGCACGGCCGGGGCCGCCGAGCAGAAGTACACATTCTTGGCGCCGGCTTCGCGGGCCATCTGGATGATCTGCTTGCAGGTAGTGCCACGTACGATGGAGTCGTCCACCAGCATCACGTTCTTGCCGCGGAACTCCAGCTCGATGGCATTGAGCTTCTGGCGCACGGACTTTTTCCGTGCAGCCTGGCCCGGCATGATGAAGGTCCGGCCGATGTAGCGGTTCTTCACGAAGCCTTCGCGGAACTTGACGCCCAGGTGGTTCGCCAGCTCCAGGGCCGCGGTGCGGCTGGTGTCCGGGATCGGGATGACCACGTCGATGTCATGGTCCGGACGCTCGCGCAGGATCTTGTCGGCCAGCTTCTCGCCCATGCGCAGGCGGGCCTTGTAGACCGAGATGCCGTCGATGATCGAGTCCGGACGCGCCAGGTAGACGTGTTCGAAAATGCACGGTGTAAGGCTCGGGTTGGTCGCGCACTGGCGGGTGAACAACTGGCCGTCTTCAGTGATGTAGACCGCTTCGCCCGGGGCCAGGTCGCGAATCAGGGTGAAACCCAGCACGTCCAGGGAAACGCTCTCGGAGGCGATCATGTACTCGACGCCTTCGTCGGTGTGACGCTGGCCGAAGACGATAGGACGAATGCCGTGGGGGTCGCGGAAACCGACGATACCGTAGCCGGTGACCATCGCCACCACCGAGTAACCACCGACGCAACGGTTATGCACGTCGGTCACGGCGGCGAACACGTCTTCTTCGGTCGGTTGCAGCTTGCCCCGCTGGGCCAGCTCGTGGGCGAACACGTTGAGCATCACTTCCGAGTCGGAATTGGTGTTGACGTGGCGCAGGTCAGACTCGTAGATCTCCTTGGCCAACTGCTCGACGTTGGTCAGGTTACCGTTGTGCGCCAGGGTGATGCCGTACGGCGAGTTGACATAGAACGGCTGGGCTTCGGCGGAAGTCGAGCTGCCCGCCGTCGGGTAGCGCACATGGCCGATGCCCATGTGGCCGACCAGGCGCTGCATGTGACGCTGGTGGAACACATCACGCACCAGACCGTTGTCCTTGCGCAGGAATAACCGGCCGTCATGGCTGGTCACGATACCGGCAGCGTCCTGGCCGCGGTGCTGGAGCACGGTTAGCGCGTCATACAGCGCCTGATTGACGTTCGACTTACCGACGATACCGACGATGCCACACATGCGACGCAACCCCTACTTAATGGATCTGAACTGAACAACACTCACTGCGGCGTTTTGGCCGTCGGCAAGAGGTGTTCCTTGAACGGTATTTCAGCGGGTACGCTGATACCGCTGGCAAGCCACTGACTGCTCCAACCCAGGATCAGGTTCTTGGACCAGTCTGCGACCAATAGAAATTGTGGCACGAGCCGGGACTCCTGCCACCACGAATCCTGTTGTACCGGCCCCAGGCTCAGCAGCCCGACGGCCACGACCACCAGCAACGCGCCACGCGCGGCGCCAAAGGCCATGCCCAGGAACCGGTCCGTCCCGGAAAGCCCGGTGACGCGAATCAGTTCGCCGATCAGATAGTTGATCATTGCGCCAACCAGCAAGGTGGCGATAAACAAGATGGCACAACCCGCGATCACGCGAGCCGACGGCGTTTCGATGTATCCGGCGAGGTACTGGGACAGCGAGCCACCAAACATCCAGGCGACGATTCCCGCGATGATCCAGGTCAGCAGCGAGAGGGCTTCCTTGACGAAGCCTCGGCTCAGACTGATCAATGCGGAGATGGCGATGATCGCAACGATCGCCCAGTCAACCCAGGTAAATGGCACGGTGCAGCCTACGGACGGATAAGGCGGCGCATTTTAGCAGAGCCCAGGGCTGTCGGTAAGCTGCGATTATCAGTGAGAGGAAAATCAGCTACTTAGCCGCGTTCCGGCTGGAATCGCACCACAAAACCCTTGAGATTTTGTTGCCGTCCGAGCAGATCGCGCAGGCGATCGGCTTCGGCACGCTCGATCAGCGGACCGACAAACACCCGATTCTTGCCATCGGCGGAACGGATGTAGGCATTGTAGCCCTGGCTACGCAGGGATTTCTGCAGGTTCTCCGCGCTTTCGCGGCTGGTCAGACTGGCCAGTTGCACGGACCAACTGACCGACAACCCGTTGGCGTCCACGCGACTCTGGCTGGTGTCGGGCTTGGTCGGCGCCGCAGTTATCGGCTGGGTCGGCGCCGGCTTGACCGCTGGAGTCGCCGGAACGGGCGCTGGAGCCGGAGCGACAACGGGCTTGCTCGATACCGTCGGCGCCGCAGGGACAGGTGCAGAAGGCGTGGCCGGTTGCTCAGCCAGCTCCTCATCACTCGGGACGGGCTCCTGAGGCAGCGCCTGCGGCTCGGGCACCGTCACCGGTTCGACCTGCACAGGCGAGACCGATGGCGCTTGGGGCGCGGCGGGTGCATCGACCGTGACCTGGCGCTGCTCGTCCTGACGGGAAAACAGCATCGGCAGGAAAATCACCGCCAGGGCCACCAATACCAGGGCCCCCACCATGCGCTGCTTGTATGCCTTATCCAGCAATGCCATCTGCAGCTTCCTCCGTGGAGCGCCGGGCCAGCCATTGCAGGGCCTCGGCGACGCAAAAAAATGATCCGAACAACAGGATTTCGTCATCGGCCGTTGCCACGGCGCACTGCCCTTCCAACGCAGCGGCCACACTGTCGTAAGCATCCACCGAAGCGCCACGACGCTGCAAGGCCGCCTGCAATTCAGCGGCGGGACGTGAGCGCGGTGAATCCAGGGGCGTTACCGCCCAGTGCTGGACACTAGCATCCAACGCCTCGACCACGCCATCCAGATCCTTGTCGGACAGCAGTCCGAACACCGCCAGGCGCCGTCCCGCCACCGACCGCCGCGCCAGGCGTTCGGCCAGGTATTGCGCCGCGTGGGGGTTGTGGCCGACATCCAGCAACAGGTTCAGACGCTTGCCTTGCCACTGGAACTGGCGTCGATCAAGACGACCGACGATACGAGTCGCCTGCAACGCCTTTACGATTTGCCCGGCGTCCCACGGCAACCCCAGCAGCAGGTAGGCCTGGAGCGCCAGTGCGGCGTTTTCCATCGGCAGATCCAGCAGCGGCAGGTCGCGCAACTCCACCGGATAGCCCTGGAGATCGCTGCCACGCCATTGCCAATGCTGCTCGGTCATGGCCAGATCGAAATCCCGTCCCCGCAGGAAAAACGGACAGGCCAGTTCCCGAACCTTGTCCAACAGCGGTTGCGGAGGATTGAGATCGCCGCAGAGCGCAGGCGCGCCCTGACGAAAGATACCGGCCTTCTCGAAGGCCACGGATTCACGGGTATCGCCCAGGTAATCGGCATGGTCCACGCCGATACTGGTGACCAATGCAATGTCCGCGTCCACCAGGTTGACCGTGTCCAGTCGCCCGCCCAGGCCGACTTCCAGCACAACGGCGTCGAGGCCGGCACGGGCGAACAGCCAGAAGGCCGCCAGGGTGCCCATCTCGAAGTACGTGAGGGAGATTTCACCCCGTCCGGCGTCCACCGCGGCGAAAGCCTCGCACAGCTCGGCATCGGCGGCTTCGACGCCGTTGACCTGCACCCGCTCGTTATAACGCAGCAGGTGTGGCGAACTGTAGACACCGACGCTCAACCCCTGGGCCCGCAGCAGCGAGGCCAAGAAGGCACAGGTCGAGCCCTTGCCGTTGGTGCCGGTGACGGTGATGACCCGGGGCGCCGGCTTGCCCAGTCCCATGCGGGACATGACCGCTTGCGAGCGCTCCAGTCCCATATCGATGGCAGATGGATGCAATTGCTCGAGGTAGGCCAGCCAGTCGCCCAGGGTGCGTTCGGTCATAGCCCGGCAGGCACCGGCGGAACCACCATCGGTTCGATGGGTGCGGCGACGTACTGAGGCGTCGGCAAGCCCATCAGTTGAGCCAACAGGTTACCCAGGCGCGGACGCAGTTCCTGGCGATGGATGATCATGTCGATGGCACCGTGCTCCAGCAGGAACTCACTGCGCTGGAAGCCTTCCGGCAGTTTTTCGCGCACGGTTTGCTCGATGACCCGCGGGCCGGCGAAGCCGATCAGGGCTTTCGGCTCGCCGACGATCACGTCGCCCAGCATTGCCAGGCTGGCGGAAACGCCGCCGTAGACCGGATCGGTCAGCACCGAGATGAACGGAAGGCCTTCTTCGCGCAGACGCGCCAGGACGGCGGAGGTCTTCGCCATCTGCATCAGCGAGATCAGCGCTTCCTGCATCCGCGCGCCGCCGGAAGCAGCGAAGCAGATCATTGGGCAACGGTTTTCCAGGGCATAGTTGGCGGCGCGAACGAAACGCTCACCGACGATGGCGCCCATGGAACCACCCATGAAGGAGAACTCGAAGGCCGAGACCACCACCGGCATGCCCAGCAGGGTGCCGCTCATGGACACCAGGGCGTCTTTCTCGCCGGTCTGCTTCTGGGCCGCGGTCAGGCGATCCTTGTACTTCTTGCCGTCGCGGAATTTCAGGCGATCCACGGGCTCCAGGTCGGCACCCAGCTCAACACGGCCTTCGGCGTCCAGGAAAATATCGATACGGGCACGCGCGCCAATGCGCATGTGGTGGTTGCACTTGGGGCAAACGTCCAGGGTCTTTTCCAGCTCCGGGCGGTACAGCACCGCTTCGCAGGATGGACACTTGTGCCACAAACCTTCAGGCACCGAGCTTTTCTTCACCTCGGAACGCATGATCGAAGGGATCAGTTTGTCTACCAACCAGTTGCTCATGCTTTCTTTCTCCAGTACCGGCGGCCCGAACGCTCTGGTTCGCGGCCCCGCGTATGCCCTTGAGCTAAATTCATTGTGCGGCGAGGGCCGAAAAGCCACCACGGTCAGCGCTAAACATGACCTGCGTGCAGCCCAACCTTCCTCAACCATTCCTGCAACCGCTGCACCGCGGTTGCCGCTACGCTATCGGCCCGCCCGGAGGCGGTGCCTGCCTGCTTGTACAGTGCAGGTATGGACGGCGGCAGTCTGCCAGCCGTCACATTGGCAACTGGCTGCTGCGCACAGCGGCCATGAACGCCCGGATCTTCGCCGGATCCTTGATGCCCTTGCCCTGCTCCACCCCGCCGCTCACATCCACCGCGTAAGGACGAACCTGGCGAATTGCTTCGGCCACATTGTCAGCCGTCAGGCCACCGGCGAGGACGATCGGCTTGCTCAGGCCACGGGGCACCAGCGACCAATCGAATGCTTCACCGGTACCGCCGGGAACGCCCTCCACATAGGTGTCCAGCAAAATGCCACTGGCGCTGGCAAACGTCTCGCACGCAGCCGCGATGTCATCCCCCGCCTTGACCCGCAGCGCCTTGATGTAGGGACGGTGCCAGCCTTCGCAATCGGCCGGCCCCTCGTCGCCATGGAACTGCAACAGCCCCAGCGGCACCGCATCGAGTATCTCGCCCAACTCGCAACGACTGGCATTGACGAACAGGCCGACCGGGGTCACGAACGGCGGCAAGGCCTGGATGATCGCCCTCGCCTGCTGCACGGTCACCGCCCGCGGGCTCTTGGCATAGAACACCAGCCCGATGGCATCGGCTCCGGCCTCGACAGCTGCCAGCGCGTCCTCGACGCGGGTGATCCCGCAAATCTTGCTGCGAACGACCGACATGTTGTCAAAACCCCAGCTAAATCCGTGAAAGTCCCGGATGGTAGCAAATGCAGCGGAGGGCGTCAGCCGTCGAGTTCCGAGAAGCCCGTGAGGAAATGTGGCCCGATGTAACGCTCCGGCAGCTCGAACTCGTCGCGGTATTCAACCTGCACCAGGTACAAGCCAAACGGATGCGCCGTCACGCCGCCGGACCGGCGGATGCGGCTGTCGAGCACTTCCTTGACCCACTCCACCGGCCGCTCACCGGCACCGATGGTCATCAGCACGCCGGCGATGTTGCGCACCATGTGGTGCAGGAATGCACTGGCGCGGATATCGAGCACGATCATCTTGCCGTGACGGGTCACGCGCAGGTGATGCAACTCCTTGATCGGCGACTTGGCCTGGCACTGACCGGCACGAAAGGCGCTGAAATCGTGAACCCCGACCAGGTACTGCGCGGCTTCGGCCATGCGCTCGACGTCCAGCGGACGGTGGTTCCAGGTGATTTCCTCGTTCAGGTGCGCCGGACGGATCTGATCGTTGTAGATTACATAGCGATAACGCCGGGCGATGGCCTTGAAGCGCGCATGGAAATGCGCCGGCATCACCTTGGCCCAGCTGACGCTGACGTCATGGGGCAGGTTGATGTTGGCCCCCATGACCCAGGCCTTCATCGAACGCTCGACCTGGGTGTCGAAATGCACCACCTGGCCGCAGGCGTGCACGCCGGCATCGGTGCGCCCGGCGCAGTGCAGCGCCACCGGTGAATCGGCGACTTTGGACAGCGCGTTTTCAAGGGTTTCCTGCACGGTCGCAACGCCGGAGGCCTGGCGCTGCCAGCCGCGATAACGCGAGCCTTTGTATTCAACGCCCAGGGCGATCCGGAAAAAGCCGTCAGCCGCCATTTCGGCAGCCGGGTTGTCTATGTTTGCCAAGGAGTTACAGCCTGCTGAGGTACGCAAAGGCGGGCATTATAAGGCCGGCGGGGTGGGATGCCAGTGCAACCGTTGATCCGGTGCCGGATGTGCTGGCCTTATCGCGAGCAGGCTCGCTCCCACAGGGGATTTGCAGCGCTCACAAAACTTTGTGGGAGCGAGCCTGCTCGCGATGAGGCCCACCTGAACGCCCCAAACAAAAACGGCAGCCTCAATGGCTGCCGCTCCTGTCACTGCGAACATCTCACGCCAGGCGCGCCAGCATCTCCTGCGCTTCGCTCTTCTGGGTGGCATCGCCTTCGCTGAGGACTTCGCCGAGGATATCCCGGGCACCGTCATGGTCGCCCATGTCGATGTAGGCCTGGGCCAGGTCGAGCTTGGTGGCTACTTCATCGGTGCCGCTGAGGAAGTCGAAGTCCGGCTCATCTTCGACACCGGCCAGGGCGTCTTCCGCCGTGAAAGTTGGCTGGCCCAGGCTGTCGGACAAGCGATCCAGTTCAGCGTTGACATCGTCCAGCTCGGACTCGAAGGCATCCTTCGGCGCGTCCATTTCGTCGGCCAGGGACAGATCGAAATCCGCTGGCAGTTCGAGATCGTCGGCCGGGGTGTCGAGCAAGGCTGGCGCCTCGGCCACAGGCTCGTCCAGGCCTTTGAGATCGTCGCCCAGGTCCAGCAGGAAATCCTCGTCGTCCAGGGCTGGGGCCGGCGCATCGGCGCCCAGGTCCAGGTCGAACTCCGACAGATCGTCCAGACTTTCGTTGGCTTCAGTCTGTTGCTTGAGCACCGATTCGAAGCTCAGATCGTCGTCCATCGGGAAAGCATCCAGCTCCGGTACCGGCTCAGGTGTCGGCGCCGCTGGTGTGTTTTCCAGGTCATCCAGGCTCAGATCGAAGGCATTGTCCAGCTCTTCATTGGTTGCCGGCGTTTCTTCCAGCAGCTCCTTGACATACTGGGCGTCCAGCTCGGCAGCCACCGCCGCCGCGGCCAGACCGGCGCTGGTGGCAACCACCATGGCCGGGAAGCGGCTCTTGAGTTGCTCGACCTGGGCGAAGTTTTCACCATTGGCCACCAACTGGCGTTCCTGGGCAACAAACGCGTCGCGGTCGCCTTGCAGACCATAGACTTCCATCAACTTCAGACGCAGGTCGCTGCGCTGTGGCTCAGCCTTGATGCCTTGCTCGAGCTGATCGGCCGCCTGGTTCAAGCGACCGCGATCGATGTGGGCCTGAGCCTGGTCCAGCACGTCGTCGAAACGATCGGCAGCGGGGGCGACCAAGGGCGCGGCGATAGGTGGCGAGACCACCACCGGCGCGACCACAGGGGCCGGCTGGGGAATGGGCTTGGGCGCCGGCGCAGGAGCCGGCTTAGGGTCGAGCTTGACGCTTGGCGCGGGTACTTCAATGCCCTCGAAGCTGCTCGGGGGCAGATCGAGCTCCGGGGAGAAGTCGGCCTCCTCCTCGAGGGCTCGGGCCATGCGCAGATGTTTCTCGGCTTCTTGTTGGGCCTTGCGGCGGCGGGCCAACAACAACAGCAGCAGCAACAGCAGGACCAACGCACCACCACCGATCAAGCCGAGCAGGATCGGGTTGGTCAGCAGGTCGTTGTATTTTTGTTCGCTGGGTGCCGCCGGAGCCTCGGCCGGAGCAGCCGGTGGCGTCGCCTCGGGCGTCGCTTCGGGAGCGGCTTGCGGTGCCGGTGCCGGAACCTGCGCCGAGGGTGCGGGCGTCAACTGCGCCGACATCGCCGGCGGCGCTTCGTTGGCTGGCGGAACCGCAGCCCCTTCGGCCTGCATCTTCGCCAGTTGATTATTCTTCAGCTCGATCAGGCGCTGCAGCTTATCCAACTGGCTCTGCAGATCCGCCATGCGGCTTTTCAGCTCTTCATTGTCACGACGAGCCGAGTCGAGGCTTTCCTGGGTGACCGCGAGCTTGTTGCTCAGGGCCTGGGCATCGCCGGCAGCCCCCTTGCCTTTGCCCTTGCCTGCCTTCGCAGACTCGGCCGTCACTAGGCTCAGGTTATCGCGGCCAGCGGTCTGTGCCGGTGCGGCTTCACTCTGACCACGCTTGGTCGCGTCCAGTTGCTGCCGGCCACCAGGTGCGGCGGTCGCACGGCCTTGGCGTCCCTGGCGCCAGGCGGCGTTCTGCGCAGCCACTTCGGCGATGGCCTGGGGTTGCGGCAACGCGGTGCTTTGCACCGGATCCGGCATGCGCAGGACCTGGCCGGTCTTGAGCAGGTTGATATTGCCGTTGATGAAAGCGTGCGGGTTCAACGCCTGGATCGCCAGCATGGTTTGCTGGACCGACCCACCGTTGCGGGCCTTGGCGGCGATTTCCCAGAGGGTATCGCGCGGCGTGGTGGTGTACTGGGACGACTTGGTGGCGCCAGTGACCGGCGTCGACACCACCTGGGGCGGTTTCGGTCGGGCAGCCTCGGCAGCCTGGGGCGAGAACTTGGACGGGTCGAGCAACACGCTGTAGTCACGCAGCAGGCGGCCGTTGGGCCACATCACCTGCACGAGGAACTTGACCAGCGGCTCGGACAGCGGCCGACTGGAGGTCACCCGCAGGACGCTCTTGCCATTGGCGTTGATCACCGGGGTGAACGTCAGGTCATTGAGAAACGCCTGGCGGTCGACGCCGGCTTTGGCGAAATCTTCAGGCGAGGCCAGGCTCGGCACGACTTCGGCGGCGGTCAGTTGCTGGACATCGAGCAGCT
Source organism: Pseudomonas sp. FG13 (assembly GCF_057809755.1). Classification (NCBI taxonomy): domain Bacteria; kingdom Pseudomonadati; phylum Pseudomonadota; class Gammaproteobacteria; order Pseudomonadales; family Pseudomonadaceae; genus Pseudomonas; species Pseudomonas sp. FG13. The sequence continues at coordinate 13,108 of NZ_JBMDKO010000067.1, read as the reverse complement.
CGATCTCCGCGACCAGAGGCTGGTTCGGCGTCGACTTCAGGGTCAATTCCCCGAGCCCGAGCGCTTGCGCCATACCGGAGGACAGCGCCGAGGCGGCCGCTATTGCTAACACCAGTTTGCGAACTTGAACCATAGCCTCTTCCTTTGTTTGAACATTCCTCGGCCAGCGAGAAGGTATTGATGTCGCTGCCGCAAGGCATTTCGCGCCCCCCAAAACGACAGGTGCACGATCGTTTCTACTCATGCCCGGGAACGTCCCCAGCGGGAGATTTTCGCCTTCAGCGTCCAGGCCAAGCATAGCGCCCGCCTAGAATCATTCGACAAATTGTTGCCAAGTATCTTTTACAGCAGGTCTTTTATCAACAACTCCGCCACCTGCACTGCGTTGAGCGCCGCGCCCTTGCGCACGTTATCCGTCGTCAGCCACATATTCAGTTCCGTCGGATCGTCGATACCGCCGCGCACACGCCCTACATAAACCACATCCTGCCCCACCGCATCGCCAACCGGCGTCGGGTAGTCGCCCTCCTCCACCAGTTCGATGCCGGGGGCCGCTTCCAGGGCCGCGTTGACTTTCTTCAGGTCGACGGCGTTCGCAGACTGCACGGTCACGCTAAAGCTATCGCCAAAAAACACCGGGGCTTGAATGCAAGTGACGGAAATCTTTAACAAAGGTTGATCCAGCACCTGGCGCAACTCACGCACCAGGCGTTTTTCCAGCGGTGTATGGCCCTGTTCGTCCGGGGTACCGACCTGGGCCAACAGGTTGAACGCCATCTGCCGGTCGAAGAAGGTCGGCTCCAGTGGACGGGCGTTGAGCAACTCGGCGGTCTGGCGCGCCAACTCGCTCACGGCGACTCGACCCTGGGCCGACACGGCGAGGCTGGCGGTCAGGCTGATGCGCTGTAGATCCAGGCATCCGCGCAACGGGGCCAGCGCCACGGCCAGTGCGGTGGCCGATGCACTCGGGCTGCTGACCTGGAACGGCTTGCCGAGGCCCGCCAGCACCTGGGCGTTGGCTTCCGGCACGATCTGCGGTGCCTGTTCCGGCGGCAGGGCACCGGACAGGTCGATGAGCGCGCAACCGGCGGCCGTGGCACGCGGGGCGAAGCTCAGGGTCACCGCCGGACCGGCCGCGAAAAATACCAATTGCACTTTGCTGAAATCGAACTCGTCGACTTCTCGTACCCGCACGTTTTTGTTGCGGAACATCACCGAACTGCCTGCCGACTCACTGCTGGCCAGCAGGTGCAGGTTGCCAACGGGAAAATCCCGCTCTTCGAGGATCTGGACGAGGGTTTCGCCGACCGTACCGGTGGCGCCGATCACGGCGATGTCAAAGGACTGGCTCATGGGGTCTACCTCGGGTAATGCGTGGGGAGCGGCACTTTACCGGGTGGCTGGTATGCAGGCAATTGGCGGGGAGTTCTTGCGCTGACTGCATCAACCAAATCGCGGGCAAGCCTTGCTCCCACAAGCCCGGTGCTCATTGAAGACCCACTGTGAGAGTTTCATTGTGGGAGCATAGCTTGCTCGCGACGGCGATCTCATTGCCAATGCAACACCCATAAAAAAACCCGTACCTCTCGCAAGGCACGGGTTCTTTCACAGCAGCAAGGATCAACGCTCGAGCAAGATCCGCAGCATGCGACGCAGCGGTTCGGCCGCGCCCCACAGCAGTTGGTCGCCGACGGTGAAGGCACCGACGAATTGCGAGCCCATGTTCAGCTTGCGCAGGCGTCCCACCGGCACGTTCAGGGTGCCGGTGACCTTGGTCGGGCTCAGCTCCTGCATGCTGGTTTCGCGGTTGTTCGGCACCAGCTTGACCCAAGGATTGTGCTGGCTGATCAACCCTTCGATGTCGGCGATCGGCACGTCCTTGTTCAGCTTGATGGTCAGCGCTTGGCTGTGGCAGCGCATGGCGCCGATGCGCACGCAAATGCCGTCCACCGGGATCGGGCTCTTGAAGCGACCGAGGATCTTGTTGGTTTCGGCCTGGGCCTTCCACTCTTCGCGGCTCTGACCGTTCGGCAGCTCCTTGTCGATCCAAGGAATCAGGCTGCCGGCCAGCGGCACACCGAAGTTCTCGGTCGGGTAGGCATCGCTGCGCATCGCCTCGGCGACCTTGCGGTCGATGTCCAGGATGGCGCTGGCCGGGTTGGCCAGGTCATCGGCGACGGCGGCGTGGGTCGCGCCCATCTGCTTGATCAGCTCACGCATGTTCTGCGCGCCGGCACCGGAAGCCGCCTGATAGGTCATGGCGCTCATCCACTCCACCAGACCGGCTTCGAACAGGCCGCCCAGGCCCATCAGCATCAGGCTGACGGTGCAGTTGCCGCCGATGTAGTTCTTGGTGCCGGCGTCCAGTTGCTGGTCGATGACCTTGCGGTTGACCGGGTCGAGGATGATCACCGCGTCGTCCTGCATGCGCAGGCTGGAAGCGGCGTCGATCCAGTAGCCCTGCCAGCCGGCCTCGCGCAGTTTCGGGAAGACTTCGCTGGTGTAGTCGCCGCCCTGGCACGTCAGGATCACATCGAGGGTCTTGAGCTCTTCAATGCTGTAGGCATCCTTGAGCGCACCGGTGTCCTTGCCCACGGACGGGCCCTGGCCACCGACATTGGAAGTGGTGAAGAACACCGGCTCGATGAGATCGAAATCCTGCTCTTCCAGCATTCGCTGCATGAGCACGGAACCGACCATGCCCCGCCAACCGATCAGACCTACACGTTTCATCGCAACTGCACCTATACAAAAGTGGGCCACCGTCGAAGCGGTGGACCGGAGAGATTACAGATTCCGCAGCGCGGCGACTACCGCGTCGCCCATTTGCTGCGTACCGACTTTGGTACAACCGGCCGACCAGATGTCGCCGGTGCGCAAACCCTGGTCCAACACCACGCTGACGGCCTTTTCAATGGCATCGGCGGCGTCATTGAGGTTGAAGCTGTAGCGAAGCATCATCGACACCGACAGGATAGTCGCCAACGGGTTGGCAATGCCCTGCCCGGCAATGTCCGGCGCCGAACCGTGGCACGGCTCGTACATGCCTTTGTTGTTGGCATCCAGGGAGGCCGACGGCAGCATGCCGATGGAACCGGTGAGCATCGACGCTTCGTCCGACAGGATGTCGCCGAACATGTTGTCAGTGACGATCACGTCGAACTGCTTCGGTGCGCGCACCAGTTGCATCGCGGCGTTGTCGACGTACATGTGGCTCAGTTCGATGTCCGGGTAATCCTTGGCCACCTGCTCGACCACTTCGCGCCACAGTTGGCTGGACGCCAGCACGTTGGCCTTGTCCACCGAGCACAGCTTCTTGCCACGCACGCGGGCCATGTCGAAGCCGACCCGGGCGATACGGCGGATTTCGCTCTCGCTGTACGGCAGGGTGTCGTAGGCCTGACGCTCGCCATTATCCAACTCGCGAGTACCACGCGGGGCACCGAAGTAGATACCGCCGGTCAGTTCACGGACGATAAGGATATCCAGGCCCGAAACGATTTCCGGCTTCAGGCTCGAAGCGTCGGCCAGTTGCGGATAGAGGATCGCCGGGCGCAGGTTGCCGAACAGGCCCAGTTGCGCACGGATCTTCAGCAGGCCGCGCTCGGGGCGGATGTCGCGCTCGATCTTGTCCCATTTCGGGCCACCCACGGCCCCCAGCAGCACGGCATCGGCCGCGCGTGCACGGTCCAGGGTTTCATCGGCCAGGGGCACGCCGTGCTTGTCGATGGCAGCACCGCCGATCACGTCGTGGCTGAGCTCGAAGCCCAGGCCGTACTTGTCGTTCGCCAGTTCCAGGACCTTGACCGCTTCGGCCATGATTTCCGGGCCAATACCGTCGCCTGGGAGAATCAGAATCTGCTTGCTCATGCTTTCCTCGTTTGTTGTACCGGCGCGCCAGGTTTTCTACTTCCGGGCACCAGGAAAAATGCTATCGCTCGGCCCACAGCACCAGTACATCCGTACTGAAAGAACCATCGGCCTCAATTTCGAAATATTCACGCACTTCATCGCCCATCGCGCGTTGCAGCTCGAGAATCGCACCACGCATCACCTCGGGTGTGCGCATGCGCTCGACCCAGGAGTGGTATTCCAGGCGCAAGCGTTGGCGAGAGGTGCTGCTCACCTGCAGCCCCGCTTCGCTGACCTGGCGCAGCCACTCGGCGGCCGAATAGTCACGCACATGGCTGGTGTCGCGCAGTACTTCGACGCTTTGCAGGTAGGTATCCAGCAACGGCGTGCCGGGCGACAGGATATCAATGAACGCCATCACCCCACCCGGCTTGAGCACGCGGCGCACTTCGCGCAACGCCAAACCCAGGTCGCTCCAATGATGCGCCGAATAGCGGCTGAACACGAAGTCGAACTCGCCATCGGCGAACGGCAAGCGCTCGGCGGCACCGCACACCGTGGCGATGTTACCCAAGCCACGCCCCACTGCCGCCGTGGCCACCACGTCCAGCATCTGCTGGGACAGGTCGTAGGCCACCACTTCACCGGCCAATGGCGCCACGTGAAAACTCACGTGGCCGGCGCCGCATCCCAGGTCCAGCACACGGGCATTGTCCTTCCCCGCCAGTGCCGCCTGCAGCAGCGCGAATTCGGCGCCCTGGGCGTGCACGGCACTGCTCAGATAGGCCGAGGCCTGTTCACCGAATTGCTTTTGTACAACCTGACTGTGGGCGGTGCTGGTCATGGGATGTCCTTAGGGTGTTGTAGTGCCTGGGCTGGCCTCTTCGCGAGCGGGCTCGCTCCCACAGGGTTTTGGGTACACCGCAAATCCAATGTGGGAGCGAGCCTGCTCGCGATAGCGTTGTCACGCCTTACGCGAAATCAAGCCTCGCGAAACAACCAAGGCTGGCTCGCCCGATGCTTCGCTTCGAACGCGGCAATCGCCTCGCTGTCCTGCAGGGTCAAACCGATGTCGTCCAGCCCGTTGAGCAGGCAATGTTTGCGAAACGCATCGATCTCGAAGCTCAACACCTTGCCGTCGGGACGGGTCACGGTCTGGGCTGCGAGGTCGATCTGCAACTGGTAGCCCGGGTTGGCCTCGACCTGCTGGAACAGCTCGTCCACTTCAGCATCGCTGAGGATGATCGGCAGCAAACCGTTCTTGAAGCTGTTGTTGAAGAAGATGTCGGCGTAGCTCGGCGCGATGATGCTGCGGAAGCCGTACTCTTCAAGGGCCCAAGGCGCGTGTTCGCGGCTCGAACCGCAACCGAAGTTCTCCCGGGCCAGCAACACGCTGGCGCCCTGGTAGCGCTCGGCGTTGAGCACGAAGTCCTTGTTCAGCGGCCGCTTGGAGTTGTCCTGGTAGGGCTGGCCCACATCCAGGTAACGCCATTCGTCGAACAGGTTCGGACCGAAGCCGGTGCGCTTGATGGACTTCAGGAATTGCTTGGGAATGATCTGGTCGGTGTCGACGTTGGCACGATCCAGAGGCGCGACAAGACCAGTGTGCTGGGTAAAAGCTTTCATGCTGCGCTCTCCTTCAGATCAATTCACGAACGTCGACGAAACGGCCGTTGACGGCAGCCGCCGCGGCCATGGCCGGGCTGACCAGGTGGGTACGCCCACCGGCGCCCTGACGGCCTTCGAAGTTACGGTTGGAGGTAGAGGCGCAATGCTCGCCCGACTCCAGGCGGTCCGGGTTCATCGCCAGGCACATCGAGCACCCTGGCTCACGCCACTCGAAACCGGCTTCGATGAACACCTTGTCCAGCCCTTCCGCTTCGGCCTGGGCCTTCACCAGGCCCGAACCCGGTACCACGATGGCCTGTTTGATGGTCGAGGCGACCTTGCGGCCCTTGGCAATCACTGCTGCGGCGCGCAGGTCTTCGATCCGCGAGTTGGTGCAGGAACCGATGAACACGCGGTCGAGCTGAATGTCGGTGATCGCCTGGTTCGCGCTCAAGCCCATGTACTTCAAGGCGCGCACGATGGAGTCGCGCTTGACCAGGTCCATTTCCTTGGCCGGATCCGGCACCTTCTGATCCACCGCCAGGACCATCTCGGGCGAAGTGCCCCAGCTGACCTGCGGCTTGATCTGAGTGGCATCGAGCTCGACCACCGTGTCGAACCTGGCGTCGGCGTCGGACACCAGGTCTTTCCAGGCCTCTACCGCCAGGTCCCACTCGGCGCCTTTCGGGGCGAACGGACGACCCTTGACGTACTCGACGGTCTTTTCATCGGCAGCCACCAGGCCCACGCGGGCACCGGCTTCGATGGACATGTTGCAGATGGTCATGCGGCCTTCGACGGACAGGTCGCGGATCGCGCTGCCGGCGAACTCGATGGCATGGCCGTTACCGCCAGCGGTGCCGATTTTGCCGATCACAGCCAGGACGATGTCCTTGGCGGTCACGCCGAACGGCAGCTTGCCCTCGACGCGCACCAGCATGTTCTTCATTTTCTTGGCCACCAGGCACTGGGTGGCGAGCACATGCTCGACCTCGGAGGTGCCGATGCCGTGGGCCAAGGCACCAAAAGCGCCGTGGGTGGAGGTGTGGGAGTCGCCGCAGACCACGGTCATGCCGGGCAAGGTCGCGCCCTGCTCCGGGCCGATGACGTGGACGATGCCCTGGCGTACGTCGTTCATCTTGAATTCAACGATGCCGTATTCGTCACAGTTGTCATCGAGGGTCTGGACCTGCAAACGCGAAACCTGGTCGACAATGGCTTCGATACCGCCCTTGCGCTCCGGTGTGGTCGGCACGTTGTGGTCCGGGGTCGCGATGTTGGCATCGATCCGCCATGGCTTGCGCCCGGCCAGGCGCAGCCCTTCGAAGGCTTGTGGCGAGGTCACTTCGTGGATGATGTGACGGTCGATATAGATCAGCGCCGAGCCATCGTCGCGCTGCTTGACCAAATGCGAATCCCAGAGCTTGTCGTAGAGCGTTTTGCCGGCCATCAGACGGTTCCTCATCAGCTTGTTTCTATGCCCCGGGTCTTGAACGACTCAATAACCCTTTGGCTTGTGAGGCTGATGGTATGGGGCTACATTAAATAACTCAAATTCATAATTTTTATACTTTGCATAACCAACAGGAATTCAACAAAGACTGCCATGGACCTCGCCAACCTCAACGCCTTTATCGCCATTGCCGAGACGGGCAGTTTCTCCGGCGCCGGTGAACGCCTGCACCTGACCCAGCCGGCCATCAGCAAGCGTATCGCCGGGCTGGAACAGCAGCTCAATGTCCGCCTGTTCGACCGGTTGGGCCGTGAAATCGGCCTGACCGAGGCGGGTCGGGCCCTGCTGCCACGGGCCTATCAGATCCTCAATGTGCTGGATGACACCCGTCGTGCCCTGACCAACCTGACCGGCGAAGTCACCGGCCGCCTGACGCTCGCCACCAGCCATCACATCGGCCTGCACCGCCTCCCGCCTCTATTGAGGGAATTCACCCGACGTTATCCACAAGTGGCGCTGGACATTCAGTTCCTGGATTCGGAAGTGGCCTACGAAGAAATTCTTCACGGACGGGCGGAACTGGCGGTCATCACCCTCGCCCCCGAGCCGCATGCGCTGATGCGTGCCACGCCGGTGTGGGACGACCCCCTGGATTTCGTGGTGGCGCCGGAACATGCGTTGCTGGACAACCGCGCGGTCAGCCTGGCGGATATCGCCCTGCACCCCGCGGTTTTTCCAGGGGGCAACACCTTTACCCACCACATCGTCCGGCGCCTGTTCGAGGCTCAGGGCCTGACACCGAACATCGCCATGAGCACGAATTATCTGGAAACCATAAAGATGATGGTCTCCATCGGGCTGGCCTGGAGCGTCCTGCCGCGCACCATGCTCGACGATCAGGTGGCGCGCATCCCTTTGCCGGGCATACAGCTCAGTCGCCAGCTAGGCTATATCGTGCACACTGAACGGACGCTGTCGAATGCTGCGCGCGCTTTCATGTCCTTATTGGACGCACAAATCGATCTGCCAGGGACAAGGGCATAGGTTGTGCTACTCCTATAGAGCCGAAAATGCCTGCGCTTAACGCTCACTGCCCAAGGCTCGCTAGATAATGCCCAAACCCGCTGACCATCTCCCGCCCCTGCCGCGTATCCAGGCGCTTGACCCGAAACGGTCGGAGCAAAGCTGGGACAGCGCGCCGCAGTTGCTGGCCGCGCTGAACGGAGCGCGGCTGGGGGCCTGGTCGTGGGACATCGATACCGGGCGGATCAGTTGGTCCAGGGGCACCCAGGCGCTGTTCGGCTTCGACCCGCGCCAACCGCTGCCAGGGGATGTGGATTACCTGGACCTGCTATTGCCCGAGGACCGCACCAAGGCCATCCGCGCCTTTCACGCGGCCGTGGCCGGCGCGCCGCTGGAACAGGCGATGCACCATCGCATTGTCTGGCCCGACGGCAGCCTGCACTGGCTGGAAATCAGCGGCAGCGTATCGCCCGACAAGCACGGACGCCCGCGCATGATCGGGGTCATCCGTGAGATCACCCACCAGCGCGAGCGCGAACAGGCCTTGCGCAGCTCGGAGAAACGCTTTGCCACGCTCTTTCACCTCTGCCCGAACATGGTGCTGCTGACCCGCCAGGAAGACGGGCTGATCAGCGAAGCCAACCAGTATTTCGAAAGCCTGTTCGGCTGGCCGGTGCACGATGTCATCGGCCGTACCACCCTGGAACTGGGCCTGTGGGTCGATCCCAGCCAGCGGGCAAGACTGGTGGAAGCCACCAAGGCCAAGGGCGAACTGGTGAGCATGGAGGTGGAATTCCGCGCCAGTAACGGCCAGATCCACAACGGCATCCTCAGCGCGCAAAAGGTCGAACTTGAAGGGCAGCCCTATCTGCTGAGCACGTTTCTCGACACCACTGAACGCAAACTGGCCGAACTGGCCCTCAAGGACAGCCAGGAACGCCTCGACCTGGCCCTCGACTCGGCGCAGTTGGGCACTTGGGACTGGCACATACCCAGCGGCATGCTCTACGGCTCGGCCCGTGCCGCGCAGCTCCATGGCCTGGAGCCCAAGCCGTTCCACGAATCATTCGACGCTTTTTTCGAAGGGGTGCCCGACGAAGAGCGCAACAACATGCGCAATGCGTATCGCAGCCTGCGCGAAGGCCCGGCGGGCAATTATCAACTGACCTACCGCGTGCAATTGCCGGATGGCAGCTCCCGTTACCTGGAGAGCCGCGCCCGCCTCTACCGCAACGAAGACGGCAGCCCCCAGCGCATGGCCGGCACCTTGCTGGACATCACCGATCAGGTCCAGCGCGAGCAGAGCCTGGCGGCGTCCGAGGAAAAATTCGCCACGCTGTTCCAGGTCAGCCCCGATCCGATCTGCGTCACCCACCAGGAAAGCAGCCGCTTCCTTGAAATCAACTCCAGCTTCACCCAGACCTTCGGCTGGTCCGCCAGTGATGTGATCGGCCGCAGTGCCGACGAAATCGGCCTCTGGGACGCCTCGGGCAACAGCCTGCAACGCATCGAACGGGTGATTCGCGAGCAATCGCTGAACAACGTTGCCATTGTCGTCCATCACAAGAACGGCCAGCCGCTGACCTGCGTGATCTCCAGCCGGCAGATCAACGTCAGCAACCAGCCCTGCATCGTCACCACCCTGCGGGACATCACCCAGCAACAACGCTCCGAAGCGGCCCTGAAGGCCAGCGAGGAGAAATTCGCCAAGGCGTTCCACTCCAGCCCTGACGCCATCACCATCACCGAACGCGAAAGCGGCCGCTACCTTGAGGTCAACGACGGTTTCTGCCGCCTGACCGGCTACCGCTCCGACGAGGTGATAGGACACACGGTGTACGAGGTGGGCATCTGGGCCGAGGAAAAACAACGCGCGTCCCTGCTGGCCGAATTGCAACTCAAGGGCCGTGTGCACCACCAGGAAATGCTCGGACGCAACAAACGTGGGGAATTGCTCACGGTTGAGGTGTCGGTCGAGCCCATCATGCTCAACGAAACGGACTGCCTGTTGCTGACCGCCCGGGACGTGAGCCTGCTGCGCAACGCCGAAGCCCAGATCCGTCACCTGGCCTATCACGATCCGCTGACCAACCTGCCCAACCGGGCCTTGCTGATGGACCGGCTCAGCCAGCAGATCGCCCTGCTCAAACGCCATAATTTGCGCGGTGCGCTGCTGTTCCTCGATCTTGACCACTTCAAGCACATCAACGACTCCCTGGGGCACCCAGTGGGTGACACCGTGCTGAAAATCATCACCGCGCGCCTGGAAGCCAGCGTTCGCCTGGAGGACACCGTCGCACGACTGGGCGGTGACGAGTTCGTGGTGTTGCTCAGCGGCCTGGAAGGCACCCGCAACGAAGTCAGCGAGCAGGTGCAGAAGCTGGCCGACACCCTGCGCGAACTGCTTTCAGAGCCGATGTTCCTCGACGGCCAGCGATTGCAGGTCACGCCCAGCATCGGCATGGCGCTGATTCCCGACCACGGTTCCACCCCGACCGATCTGCTCAAGCGCGCAGACATTGCGCTCTATCGCGCCAAGGATTCGGGGCGCAACACCTCGCAGATGTTCCACGCCACCATGCAGAAGGCGGCCAGTGAACGGCTGCGCATGGAAACCGACCTGCGCCAGGCCCTGGCCCGCGACGAGTTCAGCCTGCACTTCCAACCTCAGGTCGACGCCCGGGACAACCGTATCGTCGGTGCCGAAGCGCTGGTGCGCTGGCATCATCCCGAACTGGGCGCACAGTCGCCCAACGAGTTCATCAAGGTCCTGGAAGACAGCGGGTTGATCCTGGAAGTGGGCACCTGGATCCTCGATGAAGCCTGCAATGGCTTCAAGCAATTGATTGCGAAGGGCAAGATCGATCCGCAGCGGTTCAGCCTGTGCGTGAACATCAGCCCGCGCCAGTTTCGTCAGAGCGACTTCGTCGAACGCATCGAAAACAGCCTCACGATCCACGGCCTGCCCTGCACCATGTTGAAACTGGAAATCACCGAAGGCATCGTGATCCAGAACCTGGACGACACCATCGGCAAGATGCGTCGCCTCAAGAAGTTGGGGGTGAGCTTCGCCATGGATGACTTCGGCACCGGTTATTCGTCGCTGACCTACCTCAAGCGCCTGCCGGTGGACACACTGAAGATCGACCAGTCATTCGTGCGCGACGCCACCAGCGACCCCAACGACGCCGAGATCATCCGCGCCATCGTCGCCATGGCCCGCAGCCTCAACCTGGAAATGATTGCCGAAGGCGTGGAAACCCTGGAACAACTGCACTTCCTGCAGGGGCTCGACTGCCATCTGTACCAGGGTTACCTGCACAGCCGGCCGTTGCCGTTGGATGCGTTCGAGCGGTTGCTGCCGTAACGAGTGCAGCTGTCTTCTGTGGCGAGGGGATTCATCCCCTCGCCACAATAAAATCACCGGCATGAAAAAGGGCGCCCTTTCGGCGCCCTTTTTCAATTGCGATGCATCAGTTCTGCAGCGCGGGTTGTTGCTGCGCACCGTTGATCGGGATGCGCTTGGCTTTCGCCTCTTCCGGAATCACCCGCAACAGGTCGATGCTCAACAGACCGTTGCTCAGGCCCGCGGACTTGATCTCGATATGATCCGCCAACCGGAAGGACAGCTTGAATGCACGCTGGGCGATGCCCTGATGCAGGTAGGTCACGCTGTCGTTGCTGGCCTCGCGCTTACCGCCGCTGATGGTCAGCACACCTTTTTCCACCTGCAGGTCCAGGTCTTCTTCCCGGAAGCCAGCGGCGGCGACTACGATACGGTATTCATCATCACCGTATTTTTCCACGTTGTAGGGTGGATAGCTGCTGCCCGGTTCGTTGCGCAGGGCGGTTTCAAACAGGTCGTTGAAACGGTCGAAGCCCACCGAGGAACGGAACAGAGGGGCCAGCGAAAATGCAGTACTCATGATTCAAATCTCCTGAAAACTTCAGCAAGGTTTTTTGTCTCCGCGACCCGAATTCGGCATCGCGTACCCCTTATCTAGGGGTCGCCAAATACTTTTCAAGAGCTTTTTTCGAAATTTTTTTCAGGCCGCTTCGGTGCGCTGCACACCCAGCAAATGGCCCACGGCATCGAGCTCGGTTTCCCGACGCAGCGCGGTAAACAGCTCGACCGCTTCAGGATAATTGCGGGTCAGCATCGCCAGCCACTGCTTCAACCGTCCGGGCGCCTGACGCGGCGTCAGCTGTTCGACCACTTGTACCCAGAAATCCTGGAGCATCGGTTGCAGCTCTGCCCAGGACATCTGCACCACCTCTTCACCAGCGCGGGCGGCGGCGATCTGTCGGGCCAGGTCCGGACGGGAAACGAGGCCACGACCGAGCATGATGTCCTCTACGCCGCTGATTTCACGGCAACGCCGCCAATCCTCGACGCTCCAGATATCCCCATTGGCGAACACCGGCACCTTGACCACTTCCTGCACCCGGGGGATCCACTCCCAATGGGCCGGCGGCTTGTAGCCGTCAGTCTTGGTCCGCGCGTGCACCACGATGTGCGCCGCCCCGCCTTCGGCCAGCGCCGTGGCGCAGACCAGCGCACCGTCCGGACTGTCGAAGCCCAGGCGCATCTTGGCGGTGACCGGAATGTGCTTTGGCACCGCGCGACGGACATGTTCGACGATTTCGTTGAGCAGCTCCGGCTCCTTGAGCAATACCGCGCCGCCCCTGGACTTGTTCACCGTCTTGGCCGGGCAGCCGAAATTCAGGTCAACGACTTCCGAACCCAACTCACAGGCCAACGCAGCGTTTTCCGCCAGGCACACCGGGTCGGAGCCCAGCAACTGCACCCTCAGCGGCACGCCGGCGGCGGTCCGGGCGCCGGTCAGCAGCTCCGGGGCGAGCTTGTGGAAATAGGCCGGCGTGAGCAGGCGATCATTGACGCGGATGAACTCGGTCACACACCAGTCGATACCGCCGACGCGTGTCAGGACGTCCCGCAGGATGTTGTCGACCAACCCCTCCATGGGCGCCAGGGCAATTTGCATGGGAAAACGCACTCAACGAAAAAACGTGCGGCAGTTTACCGGATTCTGTGGGAGCAAGCGTGCTTGCGATAGTGGTGGGTCAGTTTGCAGTGTGCTGGATGTACCTCCGCCATCGCGAGCAGGCTCGCTCCCACATCGGCCTAGGCCAGCAGACCCATGGCGGCCA
>NZ_JBMDKO010000066.1:0-25169 GCF_057809755.1 Pseudomonas sp. FG13 | reverse complement strand
GCTCCCACAAGGGATCCAGGGCGTCACACGGATTTTCATTCACAACAGATTGCTGTGGGAGCTGAGCTTGCTCGCGATGGCGCCGGTACATTCAATAGAGATGTTGACTGACACACCGTCATCGCGAGCAGGCTCGCTCCCACAGGGAATTTCGGCAGGTCTGTACCAGGGAACGGTCATGACGAGAGATCGCATGAACTTTTCTTCACCCTACGCACACATTTGATTCGGTAAAGTCCCCTCGCTCATTCAAGAAACTAAGGTTTTAGCCCGCTCTCCCGCGGGCTTTTTTTTGCCCGCGATTCAGGCGCAGGACTGTGGATCAGCCAGCCCAGGCAAGCCTTCCGTATCCTGCAATGAAGCCTTGGTCGCTACCGGCTGTTCCAAGGCCACACGCCCATAGAAAGCCAACGCCATCAGCAAACAACTCAACCAGACGAAGATCCCTGCCCAAAATGTATGGGACATGTAGTGCCATCCCTGCAGGACTCGCGTTGTGCCATAGACAAACCCCAAGCCCAGGGCGCCATACATCAGCGCTTTCGAGTATCGCCAGCGGTAGCGGCGTGCGACGAAGTACAGCGCCAGCATGGTAAAGCCACCGGAAGCATGACCGCCGGGCCAGCAGCGACCGTCGCCGGCGACCTTCAGCAGGTCGAAGTTCTGGTACCACTCCTTGTGCTCGATCTTGCCCGCGTATTGGGTGGTTTCTACCGGGCAATACACGCTGGTATGTCCCTTGAGGTAATGGATTACCCCGGTACTGAGGGAAAATGCAAAGACCACATAGAGGAAATCACGACGGTGCTTGTAGGCAAAACGTAGCGGCGCGGCCAGCCGGGTTTTCTCCAGGAAACGCAGCAGTCCAGGGCGCTTCTCCGGCTTGAAGATCGGCCAGAGAAACGACAACAGCGCACCGATGATGGCCGCCTCGCCGGTCCAGTTCGGAATGATCCTGGCCCATTTGTGGGTAATTTTTTCGAACAGCTTTACGTGTTCCAGGGGGAACAGCTGGTGCACGGGGTCATAGAACAGATCGCTGAAAGCAATGTCGATGCGGGTCATGTCGAACAGCAAGAACACCACGGCAGCGCAAACCAGGGGAATTCCGAGATTGAGCCCGTAGAAACGGGAGCGAGCAGACGTCAGCATGGGCTGTCCTAATCGTGGGAAAAGTTACTTAAATGTCACCGAACGCCAGTCAGACGCTTCGATAAAACCGATTAACCGAGGCGCCTGTGGCTCAGCTGTGGAAACAAACAGCGACGCACCATAGCCAAACGTCGAGGTCGGTAGCTTGAGCGAGGTTTCCAATGCCTGCATGCATTCGCTATGGGTCACCAGGATCAGGTTGTGCCCGGCTACCTTGTGGGCCAAGGCATTGCGCAACAGGTCACGCCGGCAATTGATCAGCCAATCGTCGCCAGCACTCACCTTGTTGAACATGTACCCCGCCGTCTGGGCCGTGCGGGTGGCCGGACTGTTGTAGATGTCGGTGTTGTCCAGGCCCAGGTGCTCGAACTGGGCACCAAGACCTACCGCGACGGCACGGGCCCGGTCAGTGATGCCAGCGGGATCGTTCAGACACTCAGCCTTGGAGTGATCGCAGCGCTCGACATGGCGCACCAGCACAATCACCTCCCCCTTGGCCCAGCCTTCGGCCAAGGTCCGGGCGCCGGCGACATTGCCATGGGCCAGGTCCGGCAACGCCGCCGGGCTCAGCAACCAGAGAGCCAATGGAATCACCAGCAATGCCGAGGCCAGGACGACGATGGCGTTTCGGTAGCGGGCAAACCGGCGGGGCTCGATCGAGCGCGTCAAGCCGAAAAAACTCAGTCTCAGTTCCACATCAAGCCGCCCCGACGGCATCCACCCCAGTCATTCAATGGCGTGACAGTAGAGACGGTGGCGTAGGCAGCTAGTGAAATGGATGTGAAAAAAAGCTTGGTACACGCGCCTGAAAATTCGGTGAATAGCTGGGTACCGGGGAAAAATCTTTCAGATATCAAGCCGGTGGCCGATACAGGCCTGCTCCCTATTTTGCTGGCTTAACAACAACAAACTTCCAGCCAACCGACGATCAAGCAGCACAACGTTCCTGGAGGAATTTGATGAATAGCTGGTTTGGCAACATTAGCGTCAATATGAAACTGGGCCTGGGCTTCGGCCTGGTGCTGCTCCTGACCTGCATCCTGGCCATGACCGGTTGGAACAGCCTGGGCGGGCTGATCGACCGCAGTAACTGGATGAGTGACATCACCCAACTCAACGCCGGGCTGACCAAACTTCGGGTCACTCGCTTGCAATACATGCTGACCAACGGCGACGAGACGGCCGCACAGAATGTGCAAACCACCCTCGATGGCTTCGTGGCGCAACAGAACGCGCTGCTGAGCAGCTTCAAGAGCCCGGAAAACGTCAAGCTGCTCAAGGAGCAGAGCGCGACCATCGGCGCCTATCAGGCGTCCCTGAACAAAATGCGCAGCGCCTACCGCACCGGCAACACCGCCCGGGACGCCATGGGTGCCAACGCCGAAACCGCCTATAAACTGATCGAAGTGATCGGTACCGATGTAGCGCAAATGGCCCCGGGCGATGAACGCTTCGAACAGTTCCAGGCGATCACCCAGGCGAAGCAGGCGTTCATGCTGGCTCGCTATGAAGTTCGTGGCTATACCGCCAACAGCAACGCCGATACGGAGCAGAAAGCCGTCGGCCAACTGGACGCCGCCATCGCTTCGCTCAAACCGCTGAACCTGCATTTCGCTAGCACCCGCCAAGATGAGCTGCGCCAGCTGGAAAACGCCCTGAGCCAATACCGCAGTGCCTTGCAGGCCTTCAAGTCGGCCACTGCCGACGCCGTGCAGGCGCGCAAGGAGATGACCGATCAGGGCGCGACCATCGTCAACCTGAGCGACCAGCTGTATCAGATCCAGCTCGACCGCCGCGACGCCGAAAGCGCCCAGGCCCGCACGCTGCAACTGATCAGTACGTTGCTCGCCTTGCTGGTGGGCATCATTGCCGCTGTGATCATCACGCGACAGATTACCCGGCCGCTGAGCGAAACCCTGGCCGTGGTCGAACGCATTGCCAGCGGCGATCTGTCCCATAACATCATCGTCACCCGCCGCGATGAACTGGGCGTGCTGCAGCAGGGCATCGCTCGCATGGGCGTGACGTTGCGCGATCTCATCAGTGGCATCCGCGATGGCGTGACCCAGATCGCCAGCGCCGCCGAAGAGTTGTCCGCCGTCACCGAACAGACCAGCGCCGGGGTCAACAACCAGAAAGTCGAGACCGATCAGGTCGCGACCGCCATGCACGAAATGACTGCCACCGTGCAGGAAGTGGCCCGCAACGCCGAGGAAGCTTCCCATGCCGCGGCCGCGGCGGACGGCGAAGCCCGCGCCGGCGATCAGGTGGTCAGCGAAGCCATCGCCCAGATCGAACGCCTCGCCAGCGAAGTGGTACGTTCCACCGACGCCATGACCGTGTTGCAACAGGAAAGTGACAAGATCGGCAGCGTCATGGACGTGATCAAGGCCGTGGCCGAACAGACCAACCTGCTGGCCCTCAACGCAGCGATCGAAGCGGCGCGCGCGGGTGAAGCCGGTCGCGGTTTTGCGGTCGTCGCCGACGAAGTCCGTGGCCTGGCCCAACGCACGCAGAAATCCACCGAGGAAATCGAAGGCCTGGTGGCCGGCCTGCAGAACGGCACCCAGCAAGTGGCGGCCGTGATGAACAACAGCCGCAGCCTCACCGACAGCAGCGTGGCCCTGACCCGCAAGGCCGGGGCGTCACTGGAGAACATCACCCGCACGGTGTCGAACATCCAGGCGATGAACCAGCAGATCGCTGCCGCGGCCGAACAGCAAAGCGCCGTGGCCGAGGAAATCAGCCGCAGCATCATCAACGTGCGCGACGTATCCGAACAGACCGCCGCCGCCAGCGAAGAAACCGCTGCCTCCAGCGTTGAACTGGCGCGACTGGGCAATCAGTTGCAGATGATGGTCAGCCACTTCCGGGTTTGACCATGAAAAACGCCCGTTTCCGGTGGGAGACGGGCGTTCTTGTGAGGCATGACTCAAGCGTTCCAGGGGTTGATAGTTTCAATTCCTGAGAATTCGAAATCTCTGGCATTTCGAGTTGCAACCAGCGCCCCATGAGTCCGACAAATAGCGGCAATTTGCGCATCGGCCATACCGGCAGCCCTTCCCCTGGCCTCACATGACGCAACGAGGGTTGCATACTCAAGCGCTGCATGGGCATCAAAGGGCAGAATCCTGCCGGCAAAATCCTCTTCGAACATTGCCATTGCATGGGATTCAAGCTTTTGCTTGCGTTTGCCAAAGGGTAGCCGGGCGATGCCATGAAGAATCTCCGCTACCGTAATAGCGCAAATGACCAGATCCATCGCCAACCAGCAGTAACCTCTCGACCGTCCCTGCGGTCAACCAACCCGCACAACGCATCGACATTTCGTACATATCTTCCCTTTCAGTCCTACCCTCTTTTTCTGCACGCTCCTGTACGGTTTTCCCCTGGATAAGCACCTTCAGTGCGAACAGGAGATGGACCACACATGGACGCAAGCAACGACTCGCTGTTGCACAGACTCGTCGCCTTCCCCAACGGCGAGGACACCGTAAAAGCCAGCTTCAGAACCGCCGTGCAGCGCATGGGCTTGAAGTCGGTCTTCGACATCGTGCGCATGGGCAAGGCGCCGTTCGCCCTTGTATTCGCCAAGTATTGCGACGTGGATGCCGGACAGGTCTATGACAACGCTGCCAGCTATGCCAGGCAAATCAGCCGCCTGTACCAGGAACATCGCGTCTCGTCCGGGAAGGATGCCCAGCGACGTGTCCGACGCAGCCTGGGTTCGGACTCGACGTCAGCGTCCGCCGGTTATCAGGCACTCTTTGAAGAAAATTGGGATCAGTTCTGCAACGAAGGCGATATCGGCGCAATCGATTCGCCCGTGGCGTATCTGCGGGCTCTGTATCTGTTTGCCAGGCAACTGGAGCAGCTACCGGCGGTGCCGGCGCAATCCGCCAGGATCACTCTGGAGGAGCGACGCCCAGACCTCAAGAAGCTGACCCTCGATCAACAGAGTGCCTTCGCTACGCGTCCGATGCTCGGCCTCATCAATGACACCCTGCGCAGCAACATCGAGACGTACCTGGAAGATGAAGGCAAGGGCAGGACAGTCCAGCAGGCGCTGGCCAGCGAGCGCTATCCCTTTTCGCTGCCCTACAACCTGCACCATCACCAGTGTCTGCTCGGGCTGGGGGCAGGCAAACCCGCACTGGGCGAGCTGAACTATCGGATCAGCCTGCAATTGCCGTTTTCACCAGGCAACTCAACCTACGGCAGCCTAACGACGTCCCACCTCGACGCGCAAATACTGCTGTCCGGACTCAGTCCGGAACAACAGAACCTGCTGCTCGCGCCAATTGCGTCGATCTCCAAGTCAGATCCACTGAAGAAGAGCTACGGTACCCGAAACATAACGAACCTGGGCCAGCTGGAGTTTTTCAAGGAGCGCACCGGGCTGACGACGGAGCAGGTGGAACAGCTGCTGGCGCAAGGCAGCTACAGCCCTCGGCCCTCAATCAATAGCCCAGACGCCAGGCAGACCGGCTATGGCGCCAGCTACATCAATGGGCCGGAACAGACTTCCGTCCTGAGTATTGCAACCCAAGGGGAGATACGGGTCTTCACCCACCACTCCCATGAGCGTTTCGACCGTATCCAGCGAATGATCCGCCTGCATCGCTGGACCGGTCTCCCCGTTGCCGAACTGGATACGCTGATCGTCAATGCCCAGCGCTCCGAAGGGACTGACGCACTCAACGCCAACACGTTGCGCACACTTGGCGTCTATCGCTACCTGAATCAACGCCATGGCATTGCTCCTGAAGAGTTTGCCTCTTTGCTGCACGACATGCCGGTTGACGCTTGCGGCGACCGCATGCCGTTGTTCGATCAAGTGTTCAATCGCACCCGACTGCTTGAAAGCCCCGTATGGCAGCTCCCCCTGAGCCCAATGACCGCCACGGACCGGCAGACCCTCAGCTACCTGAGCGCAGGTCTCGGACTTCCCATGACCCAGGATTCGCTGCTGTTGCTTGTGGGACAGAGCGAGAAGTACCTGGGCTCGCCGAAACACGACTTGCCCACAGTCTCTGCTCTCTACCGCCAGGCCCGTATCGCCCGGATGCTGGGCCTGTCGCCTCTCGAATGCACCGAGCTGGCCCGGTTATTGGGAGGGGACGACTTCTGCAAGGCACTGGTAACCGGACGATTGCAAACCTCGGAATCCGCAGGGGCGGACATTCTCGACGTGTTGATGGCACTGGATTGGGCCGTCGGCTGGCTCAGGCAAAACGAGCTTGATGTACTGCAGTGGTGTCGCCTGTTCGATGAACCGGAAACGAGCTTGCCACTCAATCAGAATCTGGAAACACGCCTGGCGAAACTGCAAGCGGACGCCAACCACGACCCACAGCATCTGATTGAAACCCTGCTGCATGACGTTACCGACCTTGGCGCCGAATACGTCCCTTGCGTCATGCAGCTGGCTGGCACCGATGCGCTGGCGGTCGTCGCCGCGATCAAGGCTGCCCCGGGCATCATGCCCCCTGTGCTGGCAACAGTACTGCGCACCGCCGAGGCTTGCCAGCGTCTGCACTTGGGCAGCAGCACGCTGAAAGCCTTGATGGAGAACCCGACATGGCTTGCCTCGAACACCTCCAAAACCCTCACACCCCATACGCTATATCTGCTCGAGCGCTTCAGTCATTGCGCCCGTCATCAGGCGCAGTCGGAAGAGAACCTGCTGCACTACCTGCAAGTTGCCAATCAGGATGGGCGGCACTCGGAAAAAGAGATCAATAACCTGCTGGCCAACCTCCTGAACTGGAGCACCGAGGACGTGAGTCGTCTGACGGCGCAGTTGGAGCCAGCACAGGCGAACTCAATGGAAGCGGTGGATTGGATCATGCGCTGCCAGGCGTGCTGCGTCAGCACAGGACTGTCGGCAGACCTGTTGCTCCAGGCAACCTCACTGAAAACCCAAAGTCCCGTATCGGACTGGAAAGCCGTTGGCGCAGCACTGATCGCGGCCTGCCATTGACCGGCGCCCCGCTTCAACATTCAAGGATTGAACATGACCGTTGCCATTAAGAAGCAGATCGATGAAAGCCTGCGCGATGCGCTGTTGGCGCTTTACCTGAACAAGGTCGCGCCTGACCGGGACAGGATGAAACCCTACAAGATCAAGACCGCCCGGGACCTCTACGAATATTGGCTGCTCGACGTACTGGTCAGCCAGGACGTGCCTACCACACCCGTGGCCTGCGCCATTGCCAGCCTGCAGCAGTACATCAACCGCATCCTGATGCACCTGGAGCCCGGCTACGACCCCACCAGTATCACCGCCGAGCTTCGGCAAACATGGCGCGACGAGATGCATCAATACCCCATCTGGGCCGCCCATCAAAAACTGCTCCACTTTCCTGCGACGTATCTCGATCCGGCCCTGCGAACCCAAAAAAGCGACAACTTCCGGCAACTGGAAAACACCCTCAGCCAGAACCAGATCCAACCCGATGCCGTTCAATCGGCGATCATGGCTTACCTGGCGCGCTTCGAAGAAGTCGCCAACCTGAATATCCTCAATGGCTACATCGACGGCGAAGACTTCGCCAACAGCACGTACTATTTCATTGCCAAGTCCCGAACCGAAAACAGTTACTTCTGGCGTTCGCTGGACATGGCCCAGCGCCCGCTTGACGGCGCGCCGCCACAACCGCCGGCCACCGCGCCCAAACTGGACCAGCCAGATCCATACGCTTGGTCGGACTGGGAAAAAGCCGACGTACCCATCCCCGAGCATGCGGCCGAACACTCGGTGCGACCGGTCTGGTTCAACAATCGCCTGTTCGTGATCTGGGCCGAATGCATCCATCAGGATCCCTCGACCTCAAGCAGTGCCCCTTCGCAGGACAACACAACGCTACCGGGCAAGCATCACCCGCTGTTGCGCCTGAGCTATTGCTTCAGGAAACAGGATGGCAGCTGGAGTACACCGCGGGTTGCCCTGCAAGGCTATTGCGAGGACAAAACGCTGGGCAGCAAGAACCTCGTGGTGATCAATACATTGATCAGCACAGTAGCCGTGCATCTGCGCCAGGGTTCGCGCGACTCACTGTTCCTAGCCTTATATGGTTATCAATCCCAGGCAGCGTCGGGCAGCGCCACCGGTAACCGCCCCGCCTTCAGCAAGACGATGTGTATCGACAAGCACCTCAGCCTTGAACCGGGTCGCTCAACGGACTCTGCTGCCGAGAAGGAACTGCTGAGTGCCGCCGTCCAGCGCATCCAAGCCACAACCTCCGTAGACCTCGAACTGGCAGAAGCTTCCCTGCCCGGCAACATGGCCCCCACCCTGTCGGATTTCGAAAGCGCCTACCGTGATCGCATCAATCTCCGCTACACCAGGCACGACTCCACGCTCACCTTGCACCTGGAGGCAAACATTGGCATTACCAGCGCAGGGGACATGAGATACCTGCCGCGCAACATCATGCGCTTGAGGATTGAGACCGCCTTCAGTCGTGAACCTCACCTCCAGATGGATCTGGTGTTTCCTGCCCAAAGCCTGCCGCAGACTCCTTACATGAGGCTGCATAAGGGGTCGAGTTTTAAGCTCTCCAAATCCCCAGCCTCCCTCGACCGAAGCTTCACGTTGTCCTTCACACACACGACTGACGCACTGAGAAACAATGAACGTGCGCCCAATATCACGCTATCCAGCCAGACCAGCCTTGAAGGAAAATTCATTTCCACGCAGGCCGTCAGACACCTGATCAAGGCCAGCCGGCTCGGCAATAGAAGCGCCGCCGCCACCGAATCGGAAACCATTACCCTGAAGGCAGAGCACGCCGATCCTTTTGACGTGGAACACGTCATCGTTCTCTGCGATGAACCGTTGGATAAGCAGTATGTCGTCTTCCGGCCACCATCTGCCTCATTAGACCGGCCGCTGACCTACGAAGACCTGACCGTCGTGGCCGAGTCCATTCCCGCCGAGCATCTGGCGCCGTCCTTTGATTTCCGATGGCCCGACACCGACCCCGGCGACGACGACACCCTCCTTATTCTCGGGGTGGCGTTCGTCCACCCCTTCGAGCCGACAAGAAAGCTCTACTCCGTCCTCAGGGCCATTACGCTGAAATATCTGGTGAAAAACCAGCAACCGCCAGAGATTACCCAGGTCACGACACCCGGGTTGGGAACCACCCAATTCATCGACTTCTCCCTGTCCGCGATCAAAAACAGCGACGCCTCCAACGCACTACGCTCGCCAATCAGATTGAACACCGTATTCGCCGCCGAGCTGATCCGTCGCACCGAGAACAGCCTGGATGAACTGTTCGACTGGACGACCCAGCACCTGCCGGAACCTTCGATCCCCGGCGACTCGGCCAACGTCATGGATTTTCACGGTGCCTACGGCCGTTACTTCACCGAACTGTTCCTCCATGTGCCATGGCTGGTCGCCCATCGCTTGAATGTCGAACATCAGTACGAGGAAGCCGAGCGCTGGCTGCGCTACACCTTCGATCCGGGTCGCAACAACGACGAGTGCTGGAGGAGCGTGCCGCTGATCGATAACAGCATGCCGTCATACGCCAATCAGGCACCCCATGATCCGCACCAGATTGCCCTCAGTCATCCCGTGCACTTCTGCAAGGCGCTGTACTTCCTGTACCTGGATATCCTGATCAACCGAGGCGATGCCGCGTACCGCGCAATGACGCCTGACGGTCTCAGCGAGGCGAAGCTCTGGTACGTGCGGGTGCTCGACCTGCTGGGCCCTCGCCCGGTCGCTCGACTGGCGGCCCCTTGGACGGCGGTCAGCCTGCAGAAGTTGGTCGATACCCCCGATGACGGCCTGCGCACCTTTGAATACTCGGTGACCCGCTTGACCGACGACCGCGCACTGGTCCTTCACGAAAGCAGCTCGCGCTCGACCCTGCCGGCTATCGATAGCCCGTACCTGCATCTGCCATTCAATCCGCAGTTGCTCAGGTGCTGGGACATGGCCGAAAGTCGCCTGCATAACCTGCGGCATAACCTCGACATCGCCGGCAAGCCGCTGCATCTGCCGGTCATCACGGCGCCGCTGGACCCGCGCGCCCTCCTCAGCACCAATGCCCTGAGCCTCTCGGACAGCTCCTCGACAGGCCTGCCGAGCGTCGCCATTCCCCACTATCGATTCACCGTCATGCACAACCACGCCCAGTACGCCGTGGAGAGCCTCAGCCAGTTCGGCACCCTGCTGCTGTCGCTGATCGAGCGCAAGGAACAGACCCAGTTGCAGGAGTTGCAACAACAGCAAGCCTGGGACCTGGCAAAAATCTCTCTGGACTTGCAACGCCAGGCCTTGAACATCGACCGTCAAAACCGCCAGGCGCTGCTGGCCAGCCAGGCCATTGTTCAAAACCGCAGTACCCATTACAAAAAACTGCTGGACGATGACCTGAGTGACACCGAAACAAAGGCCAGTTACTTCTACGTGGCCAGCGGCACCTTGGAAGCCGGTGCAATGGCCTGCCAAATCGCGGCGGCGGGGCTGATGATGGCGCCGAACATGGCTGGACTCTGCATTGGCGGCAGCCGTTGGGAAGGCCCGGCGCTCGCAGCCTCCGCCGCCGCCCATAGCGCCGCGATCATCAGCCGTACGGTAGCGGCCCAACTCGACCGTCAGGCCATATTCGATCGCCGTCGGGATGAATGGCATCACGCCTATGATCAGTCACAACTCGAACTGGCCCAGATCGACGCACAACTGGCGCATTTCACCGAGCAGGAAACCGCCACCCGCCTGCAATTGCGCCTGGCGGAAGCGACCCTGGGCCAGGCCAAGGCCAACTACGACTTCCTCGTCAAGCGCTTCACCAAAGCGCAACTGTACCAATGGCTGAATAGTCAATTGGCCATGCTCTATCGTCAGGCCTACGACGCGACACTGAGCCTGTGCCTGGCCGCCGAAGCCTGTTGGCAGTATGAGACCGCCGACTTCAACAGCCGCTTCATTCAACCGGGGGCATGGCATACGACCTATCGAGGGCTCGGCGCGGGCGAGTTGCTGAAGCTGAACCTGCTGAACATGCACGCCGGGTACCTGCAACGTCACGAGCGGGAGCTGGAGATCCACAAAACGATATCGCTGCGACAGTTGAAGGGTAAAACCACCACCAGCCTTAATAAAGAATGGTCGCAGATGCATACCGAGCTGAAGAAAGGAGGATGTGAGTTCGAGCTGACCCATCAGTTATTCGAAGACGATTACAAGGGCCAGCAACACTACCTGCGGCGCATCAAGACCATCAGCGTGACCTTGCCGGCCGTCGTCGGCCCTTATGAAAACATTCGGGCCACGCTGACCCAGACCGCCAGCACGGTGTTCTTGTCGCCAGGTGATCGAGGCAAGGCCATGGAAAGCCGCCGCGCCAACCAGCAGATAGCCCTTTCGACAGGCATCGACGACAACGGTCTGTTTACCCTGAGCTTCAACGATGAACGCTACCTGCCCTTCGAATACACCGGCGCCATTTCCAAATGGCAGCTGACCTTCCCGAACCCCGAGGCGCAAAAAGACCTGCTTGAATCGCTGACCGACATCATCGTGCACGTGAGCTATACGGCCCGGGTCGGCGGAGGTGTGCAATGAATGAACAATCCCCATTGCCGGTCACCGCACCCTCACTGCCCAAGGGCGGTGGTGCCATTCAAAGCATCGGCAAAGGATGGAACCCCGTCGGCGCCCACGGTACGGCCTCCTATGAAATTGCCTTGCCCATTTCACCGGGGCGCGGCTTTGCGCCGCCCTTGTCCCTGAACTATGCCAGCTCGCTCGGCAACGGTGTGTTCGGCATCGGCTGGGGGCTGTCATTACCCAGCGTGGCGCGACGTACCAGCAAAGGTGTACCGGCCTTTACCGAAGATGACGAAATCGTCGGCCCCACCGGAGTGATATGGCTACCCGAGCGTGATTCGCAAGACGTCACCGTCTCGACACGCGTCGACCATTACAACGATCTGGACCTGGGCTCGGCCTACACCGTCACCCGACACTTTCCCAGAACCGAAAGCCGCTTCGACCGCATTGAACATTGGTCCTCGCAAGGTGATGAAGCAGGCTTCTGGCTGGTGCACGGTGCCGACGGCAGCCTTCACCTGTTTGGAAAAGACCCGGCATCGCGTCGGGCCGATCCCCAGGATACGAGCCGTGTCGGCGAATGGCTGCTGGAGGAGAGCCTGAACGCCCACGGCGAACACATTCTTTACCGATATAAATCAGACACCACCGCACAGCGCTATTTGAGCCAGGTCAGCTATGGCAACTTCAAGGCCGACGCGCATCTCTACTCATGGACAGCGGATCGGCTCGCGGCTGTGCAATGGCACTTCGAACTGGTGTTCGACTACGGCGAGCGGACGACTGCCTACACCGAAAAACCGCTGTATGAAGGCCGGCAGTGGCACGTCCGTAGCGACCCATTTTCCAACTTCGCCTACGGTTTTGAGTTACGCACCGAACGACTGTGCCGCCAGGTCCTGATGTTTCACCGTTTCCCCGACGAACTGGGTGCGGGCCCCGTCCTGGTGCGGCGCCTGCTGCTTGATTATCGTCAAACGCCGTTGGGCTACCAGCATTTGGGCGCCGCCCACGACCAGGCGTTCGGCGAAGGTGAAGCGGTCGAACGCCGCCCTCCCGTCGAGTTCAGCTACAGCACTTTCAAGCTCGCGCCTGAGCCCCTCGCCTGGCGGCGTTTCCCGGACATGCCGGGGCTCAACGACGGCCACACCTATCAACTGGTGGATTTGTACGGTGAAGGCCTGCCGGGCGTGCTCCATCGAAACGAAAAAGGCTGGCATTACCGCGAACCCGTGCGCGCCAGGGCCAAAGGCAATGAAGTGGCCTACGCGCCGTGGCGAACGCTCCCCAACATCCCGGTAGCCGACACGGCAACATCAGTGCACCAGGCATTGAGCGATCTCACGGGGGACGGTCGTCTGGACTGGCTCGTCGCTCGGCCACAAGTGAGCGGTTTCTTCTCCCTCGACGCCGATCGAAGTTGGTCGGACTTCGCCACGTTCGATGCATTTGCCCCGGAGTTTTTCAGTCCTCAAGGACAGTTGGCCGATCTGATGGGCGACGGACTCGGCGATCTGGCATTGATCGGCCCGCGCAGCGTTCGCCTGTACGCCAACCAACGAACGTACGGTTTTTCGCCCCCATTCGAGGTCCCCCGAGAGGAGCATGAAGACGCACTGCCCGTATTCACCGGCTCTCCCGGCGAACTGGTGGCTTTCAGCGATGTACTGGGCAGCGGCCAGCAGCATCTGGTGCGCATTCGTCATGACGAAGTGAAGTGCTGGCCAAATCTCGGACGCGGGCGTTTCGGCCAGGGCAGGACACTGGACTTCCCCGGGCTTGCCTACGAAAGCTTCGACGCCTCGCGTATTCGCCTGGCGGACCTGGATGGTTCCGGCGCCGTCGACCTGATCTACCTGCAAGCGGATCAGGCACTGATCTTCATGAACCGCTGCGGCCAGGGTTTCGCCCCCGCCGTTGCGCTGCCCTGGCCCGAAGCGCTGCGCTACGATCCGTTGTGCCAAGTGAGCGTCGCTGACCTGCACGGGCTCGGCTGTTCCAGCCTGATCCTGAGCTCGCCGTACATGAGGTCGCAACATTGGCACTATGACTTCGTCAGCGCTAAACCGTATCTGCTCACCGGCACCAACAACAACATGGGAGCCGACCATCGCATCGACTACCGCAGCTCGGCGCAGGAATGGCTGGATGAAAAACTGGAGAGAGCAGCAGCCGGCAAGCCTCTCACCTGTCGCCTGCCCTTGGCCCTGCACCTGGTATGCCGTCAAACCCAACGGGATGAAACGACCGGCAATCAACTGACCCAGGAGCTCTCCTATCGCCTGGGTTATTACGACGGCATCGAGCGCGAATTTCGGGGTTTCGGTCTGCTGTTGCAAACCGACACTGAAACAAGCCCAGGCGATACCGACGCAAAGAGTTTCACGGCAACCTGCCTGAAAAAAAACTGGTTTCACACCGGGCGGAAAACGGATCCGCCACGCAACGGCTATAGCCGCGCAGACAAAGAAGCCGTGGCGCTGGGCAAGACACTGCTTTGCCAATACCTGCCTGAGTCGCAAAGCGACCGGATCATCGCCTCGCCAGACGCAGCGACCGATCTGGAAATGGCCCGCGCCTTGTCGGGTCGCTTGCTGCGAAGCGAGGTCTTCGGCATCGATAGACACCTGAAAACCACTTGTTTGTACTCGGTCCAGGAAAACCGCTATGGGCTCCGTCTGCTGCAAGCACCCGACAGCGCTCGGCGCCATGCCCGAATGATGCCGCTGCTGCTGGAGACCATCACCTACCGGTACGAAGGCATTACCGATGACCCGCAATGCCAGCACACCTTGAACCTGCAACACGATCTGTGCGGTGCGCTGACCCACAGCGTGGACATCCATTACGCCCGCCGAAAAACCGCCAGCGATACACCGCCGTTCAGCGACGCCGACCAGCAGCAGTGGTGGCGCGACGCTCATGATCCGGCGCAGCAGCTCTACCACCTAAGCGAAACCCACGCCGAGTTCATCCATCTGCAAGCCCCTCAGCAATGGCGATTGGGCCTGCCTTATCGCCAGCGCACCCAGGCATGGCAATGCCCCAAGGCCCCTGAAGACGGGGGGCTGGCGCCACAGGACCTGTCTTTTGAAACACTCAACGAACGGGTAAAGCAGACCGCCTGGAAAACCCAAGCCGTGCTGATCGGCCTCTCCGTGCAGCGCTACAAAGACGCGTCGAGCGGGGCAACCCTGCCCGATGGCGTCGCGGATCTGCAGGCCCTGGCCGATCATCTGGAATGCGCCGAGCTGGATGAAACAGCGTTGGACGTCTTTCGGTTACTGCCAGAGGACAACCGCCCCAAAGAAAAAGAGCTGGAACAAATGGGTTATCACCCAATGACCGATTTTCTTCCCGCGCCCCAACCAGCGAGAAAGCTCTGGTCAGTCAAGAGCGGCTTCGCGACCTACGCTCCGCTGGAAGGCTTCTACAAAGTCAACGCCGTACAGCCGAGCCAAAGCCACGGAGTCTCCGAAATCGGCTACGACAAGTACGCCTGTTTCGTCACCGCCTTCAAACTTCCCGATGGCTGTACCACCCAGGCCACTTACGACTATCGCTCGCTCCAGCCCCTGCGCATCGTCGATCCCAACGGTAACGTACAGGAAGGCCTGTTCGATGCTTTCGGCCAGGTACTGGCCACGTCCTTTTATGGTGACGAACACAACACCCGCGTGGGCTTCAAACCGCTCGCGCAGTTCAAACAGCCTTCGTTCAAGCGTCTGGCAGAAGTGGTCAGCCAGGCAAAGAACGCTGTGCAGGGTGCCGCGATGGCCAGCTATTACGCGCCCTTCAGTTGGATGGGTAACGTATCGGAGGCAGCATTGGCAGACACCGACTGGCTGACCCGTTGCGTGGCCAAGGGTGACCTGCTTCCCAGCGGACATATCTGCGCCTCGGCCCGAACCAGGCTGCCGGCTCTCCAAGCATTGTCGGCCGATGAGCTGAAGCTGAAAGACGAACTCGAGGCTTCGACACGTGAACCTGTGCAGGTCGCGACCCTGGTCGCCGATCGTTTTCCCGACGATGAGCAGCAACAAATCCGCGTCGCGATCACCAGTTTCGATGGCTTTGGTCGAACGCTGCAAAGCAAGCATCGCGTCGAGTCGGGCATGGCCTATGTTGTCGACGCCAAGGGTAACCTGGCACTGACGGATGGAAGACCAAAAGAGCAGATCGCCACGGTCCGCTGGCGTGTCAGCGAGCGAGTGGAATACAACAGCAAGGGACTGGCAATCCGCATCTATCGTCCCTATTTTGCCGATCGGCACTGCCACATCAACGATGTATCCCTGCGCCAGTCCGGGCATTTCGACCAGCAGTTCTACGACCCTCTCGGACGCCCCGCCCACAGGCTTCTCGCCAGGCAAAATGGCCTCTGCTACATGCGCCGTCACACGCGCCATCCCTGGTACACCGTGGATGAAGACGAGAACGACACGCTGCAGGAGGTCATGTCGACCACCGGGAGTGAAGCATGAGCGCCCGTCTTCACCACAGGACACCCACGATCAACGTCATCGACAACCGTGGCCTGCCCGTGCGACAGGTGGTTTATTACCGACGCAACGCGGACGAGCAAAGCCAGGCGCGCATTACCCGATACCGCAACGACGAGGCCGGACGACGGGTGGAGCAATGGGACGCCCGGCTGTTCATCAGCGCCCCCGAGCCCAACCTGCGAACCGTCCACAGCCTGTCCGGCAAGACCCTACTGGTGGACAGCGTCGACGCCGGGTGGCGCTTGAGCCTGCCGGGCGATGCCGGGCAGTTACTGCACAGTTGGGATCAACGGGGAAATCATTGGCGGACGACCTTCGACAGCCAATTGCGGCCGACCGTCCTGCGCGAGCAAACGCCAGGACAGTATCCGCGCAGGGTCGAATGCCTGCGCTACGGGGACAGTTCGCCGGCGTCTGCCGCGCACAACCTGTGCGGTGCCGTGGTTCGTCACGATGACAGCGCGGGTACCCTGCTGACCCATGGCTATGCGCTCTGCGCCACACCTCTGCGCCAGACAAGGCATATGCGGGCCGACGCTGGACCAGCCGACTGGCCAACGGAGGAAAAGGACCGTGACCTGCTGCTGGAAAAAGGCGACGGCCATACCACGAGCTGGCGCTACGACGCACTCGCGCAGATCATCCAGCAGTCCGATGCTGCCCAGCACCAACGGCGGTACGCGTTCGACCTCGCAGGCCAACTCCGCTCCTTGAGCCTGAAGACCAGAGACGCCGCCATCGAACAAACCATCGTCAGCCACCTCACCTACAACGCGTTCGGCCAGCTCGAAACCCAGACAGCCGGCAACGGCGTCATGAGTCGCGCCGTGTTCGACCCTGCCAATGGGCGCCTGACCGCCCTTCGCGTGTCGCTGTCCGCCAGGATCTTGCAGGATCTGCGCTACACCTACGACCCGGTGGGTAACGTGACGCATATCGAGGACAAGGCCCAACCGGCGCGGTTCGGCAGTAACCAGCGGGTCGAAGCCATCAGCGCATTCACCTACGACAGCCTTTATCAATTGACCAGCGCGACCGGGCGTGAAACTGGGGGCCTGGCGCCTACGACCCTCGATCTACCGATCGACGCCAATCAGTTGTTCAACTACACCGAGCACTACGAATACGATGCCGGCGGCAACCTGATCGAACTGCGCCATGTTCGCGACCGCAACAACTACACCCGGACATTGAACGTCAGCGCCACGAGCAATCGCCTTCTGTCGTGGAACACGGGCCACTCGGCGGCCGATGTCAGGGTGGACGTCGATGCCCATGGCAACCAGCAGGCGCTGTCACCGGGTCAGGCACTGGCCTGGAACACCCGCAACCAACTCGACAGCGTGGTGCTGGTCCAGCGCGATAACGCGCCCAATGACGTTGAACGCTATCACTACGACAACACTGGCCAACGGGTGCGCAAGGTCCGGACAACCCACACCGCGGCAATCACCCACACCCGTGAAGCCCGTTATCTGCCAGGGCTGGAAATCCACAGCCGCCATAACGAACGCCTGGAAGTCATCACCCTGCAAGCCGGTCGCTTCAACGTGCGCTATCTGCACTGGACCGAAGGTCGACCGTCCGGTATCGCCGCCAACCAGATGCGCTACAACCTTGGCGACCACCTGGGCTCCAGTTCACTGGAACTCGACGACCAGGGCCACCTGATCAGCCAGGAAAGCTACCTGCCCTATGGTGGTACCGCTTGGCTGGCGTCCCGTTCGGCCGTGGAAGCCGACTACCGGACCATTCGCTACTCCGGAAAGGAGCGCGATGCCAGCGGGCTGTACTACTACGGGCAACGGTACTACGCGCCGTGGTTGCAACGCTGGATCAGCCCCGACCCGGCGGGGGCGGTGGATGGGTTGAACCTGTATTGCATGGTGGGGAACAATCCGCTCAGGTTTGTCGATCATCAGGGATGGCTGAAGGATGACGTGGTCGAATCGGTGAAGCGCGATGGTCATGCCCGTTCCGTGACGATGATGCAGGATCCACTGGCAAGGAGAGCTGCCAGGGCTGACCGAGATGACTCCGCTCCCGGACTCGCCCTCAGCCCCACCCCCAGCTTCAGCAAGACAAAGCGCAAGGACTTGGTTGTCCACTCATTTGGCGTGGTCAAGGATCGCACGGAAGGTAAGCACAGGAGCCTCTATGAGTCCTACAATCTGCCCGGCCCCAAATCCGGTCCGACGGGATACCGTGGCGTAGACAGCAGCTACGATGGCAGCGCGAAAAGCGAGCACTTCTACCTGAATTTCGGCAGCTACAAGATCGGGAATACCAGCGAATACCTGGCAGACCTGGCCGAAAGATACAGCGCGACGAAAAACGATCCGGTTCATAAACTCGAACTGGATCCTGAGATGCTCAAGCGCGAGCCAACGCTGAGTCGAACCATCGACACCATTTCCGACCTCCAGCAACACACCCAGCATCTCATTGCGACGCATATCGAGGAATCCAACGCAATCATTCCTGTGCGCACCGGGGGACCGGGAGCTCATGGCGAAGTCCGGGTGTTGAACACCGTCGTCGCGCTCTACCCGGGCCAAGCTGAAAGAGTGCTTTCGGATACGTACCTGTTTACCGAAAAATTGACCGGCGTGACCGAACCGGAAGCTTTCATTGCCTGTTTCAACTGCAGCGGCATTATCCCGGAAAGCGTCAATATCGAGACGGGGCGCCACCCCAGGAATTATGAGGCGTACAACGCCCATATCCTCGCGCTCACTCGACCTTAGCGCGTGGGCTATTCAACACTCAGACACAGATCGCATCGGTAAACACCAACCGATTCCCAAACGGATCGACCACCGCCATGTCCTGGCTGCCCCAGGGCATGGCCTGGATCTGTGGACGCGCAAAGGCGTATGGCTTGGCGACCAGCTGTGCCTGAAACATTTCCAGCTCATCCGTCTCGACTCGCAGCGCCGAGCCCGGCGTGCAATCGCCATGGTGCTCGGACAAATGCAACACGCAGTCGCCGCGGGAAACTTGCAGGTAAAGTGGAAAGTCGTCGCCAAAGCGGTGTTGCCAGTCGACGGTAAAGCCCAGGAAGTCGACGTAGAACGCCAACGCCTTGGCTTCATCGAAGATCCGCAGGACGGGGGTAGTTTTACCGAAGCTCATGGGTTGCTCCCTGGCTGAAGGACCCGTTTAGACAGGTTGAACCCACTGCTTCGGCCTTGGCGCCGGCTTCTTTAATGTCGCAGTGCCACCACCCACCGACACTGCTGTCACGTGAAGAACAGAAGTGAACCTGTGGCCAGGGAATTCATGAGCCCGTCTGTCCCTCTCTCGCCAGGAACCGCCCCTCCCTGCGTCCGTTCGCCTGCCCATCGCTGTAGCTCAGAACGCCGTTGATCCACACCCCATCAATGCCTTCGGCAGCACGTTGCGGCTCTATGAAGTCTGCGACATCGCGAATGGTGTGCGGGTTGAACAGCACCAGGTCCGCCCAATGCCCTTCACGAATTTCACCGCGCTCTTTCAAGCCGAAGCGTGCCGCGGAGAGACCGGTCATTTTGTGCACGGCGGTGTGCAACGGAAAAAGTCCGATGTCACGACTGAAATGGCCCAGTACCCGTGGGAAAGCGCCCCACAAACGTGGATGGGGAAACGGGTCTTCGGGCAAACCGTCGGAACCGATCATGGACAGCGGATGCGCGAGGATTCGCCTGACATCAGCTTCGTCCATGCCGTAGTACACCGCACCAGCCGGTTGCAAGCGGCGCGCCGCCTCCAACAACGACACCCCCCATTCGCTGGCAATGTCGACAAGGTCGCGACCGCCCATCGCTGGGTAAGGCGTCGACCAGGTGATGGTGATGGGATGGGCATCGGTCACCTGCTTGAGATCCAGTGTCGAAGAGCTTGCCGCATAGGGGTAGCAGTCACAGCCGACCGGGTGGTTCCTTGCGGCGTTCTCCAGCGCGGCAAGCACCTGCGGACTACGCCCCCAGTTCCCGACGCCGGCACATTTGAGGTGGGAGATAATCACCGGGCTCTGTGCGTGGCGTCCGATCTGGAAAGCCTCGTCCATGGCCTCGAGCACCGGTTCGAATTCGCTGCGCAGGTGAGTGGTGTAGACCGCGCCGTATGCATTCAGCTCTTCAGTCAGTTGCATGACTTCCTCGGTAGACGCTGAAAACGCGTTGGCGTAGGCCAGGCCGGTGGACAAGCCCAACGCACCGTCTTCCAGGCTTTCGCGAAGTTGCTGACGCATGGCGGCGATTTCTCCCACGCTGGCCGTGCGCAACAAATCGTCCATGTGGTTACTGCGCAATGCCGTGTGGCCCACCAGGGCGGCGACGTTGATCGCCGGAGCGGCGGCTTCTACCGCGCCACGATAATCGCTGAAGCGCGGGTAAACGAATGCCTGGGCGCTGCCCAGCAAGTTCATCGGGTCCGGCGGATCGCCCCGCAGACGCACCGGTGAAGCACTGATGCCGCAGTTGCCGACGATCACCGTGGTCACGCCCTGGCTGAGCTTGGGCAACATCTGCGGTTGGCGGATGACCATGGTGTCGTCGTGGGTGTGCACGTCGATGAACCCTGGGGCCAGCACACGGCCAGCGGCGTCGACTTCCGCGGTGGCCCGGGCAGCGCCCAGGTCGCCGATGCGCTCGATGCGCCCGGCACGAATCGCCACATCGGCGGTATAGCCGGGTGTGTCACGGCCATCGATGACCTGCGCATTACGGATAAGGGTGTCGTACAGCATGTCAGTCTCCCAGCGGCAGGTCATCGTCGCCGCCACGGTAATCATCCAGGGCGAGTTTGACTCGTCGCAGGCGTTCTTGATTGTCTTCGGGGTTGGCCAACGCAAGCTCAGTGGCGAGCACATCGATAGCCAGCAGCATGCCGTAGCGCGCCGCCGTGGGCTTGTAGATGAACGAGGTTTCGGCGCCTTGCAGAGGCAGCACGACATCGGCCAGTTGGGTCAGTGGGGAGCCGGCCCGGGTGATCGCCAGGATCGCCGCGCCATAACTCCGAGCCAATTCAACGGCACCGAGCAGTTCCGGGGTGATGCCGGTGAGTGAGCAAGCAATGACCACATGCGCCTCGCTCAACGAGGTGGCGGTGATGCGCATCATCACCGGGTCGCGGCACACGGCAATCGGATAGCCGAAACGCACCAGCCGCACCTGCAACTCTTCGCTGCACAACGCCGACCAGCCACCGAGCCCGAACGCATGGATCATCCGCGCCTTGCCGAGCATCCGCACGGCATCGGCAAACTGCGTCTCCTCGAATGCCGACAGATGCTGACGCAATGTGGATTCGATATCGCCGACAATCTGCCCATAAAACGCCGATTGCTCGGGCGCGCCCGCAGGGTCGAGAAAACGGCTGCCGACTCCGCTGGCCTGGGCCAGTTGCAGCCTCAGGTCCCGCAGGTCGCGACAACCAACGGTGCGGGCGAACCGCGACAGCGTGGCGCTGCTGACTTCGGCGCGCCGAGCCAGGTCGTCCAGGCTGGCGGAGGCGGCAAATCCTACGTCGTCGAGCATCTGCCTGGCGATTCGTCCTTCGCCGGCGCTGAAGGAATCCTGACGGACGCGGATCTGGTAGAGGATGTCCATGACGGCTCCTGTGTGATTGCGTTGTGCTCAGAGCAAACGCGCGAGCCCAAGGGTCAGGCCGAAGGCGACCAGGGAGATCAGCGTTTCCAGCACGGTCCAGGTCTTGAAGGTTTGGGCAACAGTCATGTTGAAATATTCCTTGATCAGCCAGAAACCGCCGTCGTTGACGTGGGAAAAGATAACCGACCCGGCCCCGGTTGCCAGCACCAGCAACTCGGGATGGGGATAGCCCAGGCCGATCGCCACGGGCGCGACGATGCCCGAGGCGGTCGTCATCGCCACCGTGGCTGAACCGGTGGCGACCCGCATCAACGCGGCGAACAGCCAGCCCATGACCAGTGGCGACAACTGGAATTCCTGGGCCAGCCCGACGATCTGTTGCGTGACTCCGGCGTCCACCAGGATGCGGTTCAAGCCACCACCGGCGCCCACCAGCAAGGTGATGCTGGCAGTGGGTGCCAGGCACTCATTGGTGAACTTGAGTATCGACTCCCGGTTAAAGCCCTGAGCCAGGCCGAGGGTCCAGAAGCTGAGGACAGTCGCCAGCAACAGCGCAATCACCGAGTTGCCGATGAACAGCAGGAACTGGTTGAAACCGCTGCCCGGCGTAGAGATCAGGTTGGCCCAGCCACCGATCAGCATCAGGATCACCGGCAACAGGATGGTTCCCAGGGTGATGCCGAAACCCGGCAGCCTGGCGCGAGGTTCGCGGTCGAGAAACTGTCGCTCCAACGGGTTCTCTGCCGGTAGCTGGATGCGCGGGACGATGAATTTTGCGTACAGCGGGCCCGCGATGATGGCGGTGGGAATGCCGATCAGGATCGCGTACAGCAAGGTCTGCCCCACCGAGGCCTGGAAGGCCTGCACCGCCAGCATTGCCGCCGGATGCGGCGGTACCAGGGCATGGACCACGGAGAGCCCGGCGACCATCGGCAGCCCCACCATCAGGATCGACACACCCACGCGCCGGGCGACGGTGAACGCGATGGGCACCAGCAGCACAAAACCGACTTCGAAGAACAACGGCAGCCCGACCAGGAAGGCGATGCACACCATCGCCCAATGGGCGTTTCGCTCGCCGAAACGTTCGATCAGGGTCTGCGCCATCCGCTCCGCACCACCGGACTCGGCCATCATCTTGCCGAGCATCGTACCCAGGGCCACCACCAGCGCGATGTGCCCCAGCGTCTTGCCCACACCGGCCTCATACGCCGCCACCACACCCGACGGCGGCATCCCCGCCAACAGCGCGAGACCGATGGAGACCAGCGTGATCACAATGAACGGGTTGAGCCGGTAGCGGGCGATCAGGACAATCAGCGCAATGATAGCGATGGCCGCGTAGACCAGTAGCCAATAACCGAAAGCAGGTGCCATGCGGTACTCCTTGAACAGGGTCACGTCTATGAGTTGTGAAACTCATAAATCATTTCAAGGAGCAATCTTCAAATGCTTTGAAAATAACTTTCGTGCCTGGATAAGACCTGTCGCTGACGGACATTGCGAAGCAATCGTCATGAAAATCCAACGCGAAACTTTCATGCCTGTGGGAGCAAAGCTTGCTCGCGACAGCGGCAGACCCGCCAATGCCGTTGCGACTGACTTGTCTGGATCGCGAGCAAGCTTTGCTCCCACAGGTCCACTGTTCCTACGTCCGGCAATTGCGTACCATCCTTCTGCTTTTTGCACCACGTCCCCCGGCAGCCGACTCCCAACCGGCGCCCAGTCAGGTAAACCATGAAACCAGCACGCCTTCGCGCCGACGTCCTCGCCGGCCTCACCACGTCTTTCGCCTTGCTCCCCGAATGTATCGCCTTCGCCCTGGTGGCCCATCTCAACCCACTGATGGGGCTGTACGGCGCTTTCATCATCTGCACCCTGACCGCGCTGTTTGGCGGACGGCCGGGCATGGTGTCAGGCGCAGCGGGGTCGATGGCGGTGGTGATCGTCGCACTGGTAGTGCAACACGGCGTGCAGTACCTGCTGGCCACGGTGTTGCTGGGTGGGCTGATCATGATGGCGTTCGGGCTGTTGCGGCTGGGCAAGCTGGTGCGCATGGTGCCGCATCCGGTGATGCTCGGCTTCGTCAACGGCCTGGCGATTGTCATTGCACTGGCTCAACTGGAGCACTTCAAGAACGGTGAGGCCTGGCTCAGTGGCGCACCGTTGTACTGGATGGCGGGCCTGGTGGCGCTGACTATGGCCATTGTCTACTTACTGCCACGCCTGACCCGTAGCGTGCCGCCAGCCCTGGTGGCGATTCTCGGGGTCGGCCTGGCGGTCTACCTGCTCGGCCTGCCCACCCGCACGCTGGGCGACATGGCACACATTGCCGGTGGCCTACCCGACTTTGCCTTGCCGGGCATTCCCTGGAACCTGGAAACCCTGCAGATCGTGCTGCCCTACGCGGTGATCATGGCGATGGTCGGTTTGCTGGAAACCCTGTTGACCCTGAACCTGACCGACGAAATCACCGAAAGCCGCGGTTATCCGGACCGCGAGTGCGTGGCGCTCGGCGCGGCCAATATCGCCTCCGGTCTGTTCGGCGGCATGGGCGGTTGCGCCATGATCGGCCAGACGGTGATCAACCTCAGCTCGGGGGGACGCGGCCGGTTGTCCGGGGCAGTGGCCGGGGTGATGGTGTTGCTGTTCGTCTTGTTCCTGTCGCCACTGATCGAGCGCATCCCACTCGCCGCGCTGGTGGGCGTGATGTTCGTCGTGGCGCAACAGACTTTTGCCTGGGCCTCGCTGCGGGTGATCAACAAGGTGCCGGCGAATGACGTGCTGGTCATCATGGCCGTGACCCTCATCACCGTGTTCACCGACCTGGCCGTGGCGGTACTGTGCGGGATCATCGTCGCAGCGCTCAACTTCGCCTGGGTACAGGCCCGGGAACTCTACGCCGATACCCATCTGGAGGCTGACGGTAGCAAACTCTATCGCCTGCACGGCACGCTGTTCTTCGCCTCGACCACGCCGTTCCTCAACCAATTCGACCCGACGAACGATCCAACCCACGTGACCCTGGACTGCCGTCACCTGCGCTTCGTCGACTACTCGGCCATCGCCGCGCTGAAGACCCTGCGTGAACGCTACAGCAAGGCCGGCAAACACCTGCGGGTGTTCCACCTCTCGGAGCGCTGCAAGCAGATGCTCAAGCGTGCCGGCGTGTACCACGACTGATGCAACTGTGGGAGCGGGCTTGCTCGCGAAAGCGGTCTATCAGCCGACTCAAGATTGACCGGCCTGACGCCATCGCGAGCGGGCTCGCTCCCACAGGGGAACCGGGTTGGATCGGGATTTTGTGGTCGTCGCTGAACAACTGTGGGAGCGAGCCTGCTCGCG
>NZ_JBMDKO010000065.1:0-25830 GCF_057809755.1 Pseudomonas sp. FG13 | reverse complement strand
GCTTCTTCGTCAACACCCTGGCCCTGCGCATCGACGTGCCGGCCGACAGCCCTGTGGAACAACTGCTCGAACGCATCAAAGCCACCACCCTCGACGCCTACGGTCATCAGGACCTGCCGTTCGAACAAGTGGTCGAAGCCTTGCAACCGGAGCGCAGCCTCGGTCATAGCCCGCTGTTCCAGGCCATGCTGGTGCTCGGCAACACGCCACAGGACCAGGCTTTGGAATTGCCAGGCTTGAGCCTGAGCCCACTGGCCCAGCCCACCGGCACCACCCAGTTCGATGTGAGCCTGTCCCTCAACGACGACGGCGAGACCATCAGCGGCCAGTTCGAATACGCCACTGACCTGTTCGACGAAAGCACCATCGCCCGTTGGGGCCAGCACCTGCTGCATCTGCTCGACGGGATGCTGGAGGACGCCACACAGCCGGTGGCGACTCTGCCCTTGCTGGATAACCAGCAACGCCGGCAATTGCTCGGCGGTTTCAACCAGACCCACGCGCCGTTTGCCGAAGGCCGACTGCTACAGGAATGGTTCGAGCAGCATGTACAGGCACGCCCCCAGGCCATCGCCGTGCAGGCCGAAGAGGTCAGTCTCAGCTATGCCGAACTCAACACCCGGGCCAATCGCATCGCCCATCGCCTGATCGCCGCAGGCCTGCGTCCGGATGAACGGGTCGCCCTGCTGGTGGAACGCAGCCCGGAAATGATCATCGGCATCCTGGCCATTCTCAAGGCCGGCGGCGCCTACGTGCCGCTGGACCCGAACTATCCGCAGGACCGCTTGCAGCACATGCTCGACGACAGCACGCCGCGGGTCCTGCTCACCCAGGGTTACCTGATCGAAACCATGGCCGAACAACTGCCGGCGCTGCACATGCCGCAGCTGTTGCTGGACGACTCGACTGATGGCAATGACAGCAATCCAAGGGTCGAGGGCCTGACCTCCCGGCACTTGGCCTACGTCATGTACACCTCCGGCTCCACCGGCAAGCCGAAAGGCGTGATGCTCGAACACCGCTCGGTGTGCAACCAGATCGGTGCCTTGCAGGAACGCTACGGCCTCAACCCCCAGGATCGCATCCTGCAATTCGCCACCATGACCTTCGACATGTCGGTGGAAGAGATCTTTGGCGCCTTGCTGTCCGGCGCCACCCTGGTGCTGCGCAGCGATGCCTGGATCGCCGGCACCGCTGCCTTCGCCGCGCTCTGCGAGCAGCATGCAATCAGCGTCGCCAACCTGCCGACCGTGTTCTGGCAACAGGTCGCCCGAGACGCCCATGTCGCCCTGCCCGTTTGCCTGCGTCAGTTCATGATCGGTGGCGAAGCGGTGGGCAAGCAGGCCGTGAGCCAGTGGTTCGCCCGCGCCGGCCATCGCCCGGCGCTGTTCAATGCCTACGGCCCGACCGAAGCCACGGTCAACGCCTCGATCCGCCGCATGGAAAGCGAGCACGACGATTTCCGTTCCATCGGCAAGCCGCTGCGCAACACTCAACTGCATGTGCTGGATGCGCTCGGCAACCTGGTCCCCATGGGCGTCGCCGGGGAAATTCACATCGGCGGCGTCGGTGTCGCTCGCGGCTACCTCAATCGCCACGAACTGACAGCCGAGCGGTTTATCGCCGACCCGTTCAGCACCGATCCGGACGCACGCCTGTACAAGACCGGCGACCTGGGACGCTGGTGCGCCGACGGCACCCTGCAGTACCTGGGACGCAACGACGACCAGGTGAAGATCCGCGGTTTCCGCGTGGAACTGGGGGAGATCGAAGCCGTGCTTGCCGGGTGCCCCGGTGTCCGCGAAGCGGTGGTGGTTGCCCAGGAAAGCAAACCGGGTCAATCCGACAGCAAGCGCCTGATCGCCTACCTGTGCGGTGAGCCAGTACCGGTGGAACAACTGCGTGCCGCGTTGCTGGCGGCGCTGCCCGAGTACATGGTCCCCAGCGCCTTCGTCCAGCTTGAAACGCTGCCGCTGACCCCCAACGGCAAACTCGACCGCCGCGCCCTGCCCGCACCGGGCCAGGAAGCGTTCGCCAGCCGCGCCTACGAGGCCCCACGGGGCGAGATCGAACAGATCGTTGCCAACGTCTGGCAAGACCTGCTGGGCATCGACAAGATTGGCCGTCACGACCGCTTCTTCGAACTCGGCGGGCATTCGCTGCTGGCCGTGAGCCTGATCGACCGCTTGCGCCAGCATGGCCTGAGCGCCAGCGTGCGCACCGTGTTCACCGCCCCCAGCGTGCGGGAAATGGCCCAGGCCCTGAGCCGCAGCCATGACGCGCCGTTCCTCGCACCGGCCAACCGGATTCCGGACGGCTGCACCGCCCTGACGCCCGACATGTTGCCCCTGGTGGAACTGAGCGAGGCCCAGCTCGAACGCATCGTCGCCGCCGTACCGGGCGGGGCCGCCAATATCCAGGACATCTACCCGCTGGCCCCGTTGCAGCAAGGCATCCTGTTCCATCATCTGCTGGGACACGAAGGTGATGCGTACCTGGTCCGTTCGCTGATCGAATTCGACAACCACGCGCGTCTCGAGGCCTTTATCGGTGCCTTGCAGCAAGTGATCGACCGCCACGACATCCTGCGCAGCGCCGTGCATTGGGTCGGCCAGCCGCAGCCGGTACAGGTGGTGCAACGCCAGGCCACGCTGCCGCTGCAGCACATCGCCCTGGCCGCCGATGAAGACCCGCGCGCTCAACTGGAACGCTTGAGCGATCCCCGGCACCTGCGCCTGGACTTGCAGCAGGCGCCGCTGATGCGGGCCTGCATCGCCCGGATTCCGCACTCCGAACGCTGCTTGCTGGCCCTGCTCGACCACCACATGATCAGCGACCATGTGTCCCTGGGCATCGTCCTCGAAGAAGTCCAGGCCCTGTTGCAAGGCCAGGGTGACAGCCTGCCGCCGCCGATGCCTTATCGGGAATTCGTCGCCCAGGTCCTGGCGACGTCGCCCCAGGCCCATGAAGCCTACTTCAGCCAACGCCTGGGGACTGTCGACGAACCCACCGCGCCGTTCGGTGTACTGGATGTCCAGGGTGACGGCAGCCAAGTCGCCGAAACCAGCGTGCGTCTCGATCCAGCCCTGAGCCAACGGATCCGCGCCCAATCCCGTGCGGCCGGCGTCACGCCAGCCGTGCTGTTCCACATCGCCTGGGCCCAGGTACTCGGCCGCTGCACCGACCGCGACGACGTGGTGTTCGGCACCGTGGTCGCCGGCCGCCTGCAAGGCTCGGTGGGCGCCGACCGGGCGCTGGGGGTGTTCATCAACACCTTGCCGGTGCGGGTCCGACTGGCCGGGTTCGGGGTGGCCGCGCTGGTGGACGAAACCTACCGCGACCTCAGCGAACTGCTGAACCACGAACAGACCTCCCTGGCCCTGGCTCAACGCTGCAGTGGCGTCGGCCCTGGCCTGCCACTGTTCACCACACTGCTCAACTACCGCCACCAGACCGACGGCGGTTCGCTGGCCAATGCCGATCAGGTCCTGGCCTGGGACGGCGTACGCTTCCTCAGCAACGAAGCCCGCACCAATTATCCGATCGAAGTGGCCGTGGCAGATGAAGGCGATGATTTCTCCGTGACCGCCCAGGCTATCGCCGGCATTAATCCGCAACGCATCGCCGCCTACCTGGGCCAGGCCGTGGCCGCCCTGGTGGACGCTCTGGAGCAATCCCCCGGACGCCTCGCCAGCAGCCTCGACGTGGTGCCCGCCAGCGAACGTCAGTTGCTGCTCGAAGACTTCAACCGCACCGCCAGCGATTTCGGTGCGGCGCAACCGATCCACCAGCTGTTCGAAGCCCAGGTACAGGCCAACCCGGACGCCGTGGCCCTGGTCTACGAAGAACGCCAGTTGAGCTATCGCCAGCTCAATCGTCGCGCCAACCACCTGGCCCGGCAGTTGCTCGCCCTCGGCGTGCAACCTGATCAGCGCGTGGCCATCTGCGCCGAGCGCAGCCTGGAGATGATCGTCGGCCTGCTGGGCGTGCTCAAGGCCGGCGCGGCCTACGTGCCCATCGACCCGGCCCACCCGGCCGAGCGCATGGCCTTCATGCTGCAGGACAGCCAACCCCAGGCACTGTTGACCCAATCGGCGCTGTCCCTGCCGTCCGGGGAGCTGCCGGTGTTGCTGCTGGACACCGTGGAATCGTTGCAAGCGGCGGACGATTCGGCTTTCGACAGCAACCCACAAGTACCGGGCCTGACCGCGGAAAATCTGGCCTATGTGATCTACACCTCCGGTTCCACCGGCCAGTCCAAGGGCGTGATGGTCGAGCACCGTTCGGTGTTCAACTTCTGGCACGTGTTGACCCGCACCACCCATCAGCACTGCCCGACCCCAGCCACCGTGGCCCTGAACGCCGGGTTCTTCTTCGACATGTCGATCAAGGGCATCTCGCAGCTGTTCTCCGGCCATCGCCTGGTGATCATCCCGCAACTGATCCGCGCCAGCGGCAGCGAGTTGCTGGACTTCCTCGAACAGCACCAAGTGCATGCCTTCGACTCCACCCCGTCGCAGCTCGACACCCTGCTCGCCGCCGGCCTGCTGGAGCGCCAGAGCTACCAGCCGGTGAGCGTGCTGCTCGGTGGCGAAGCGATCAACGCCGCCACCTGGGACAAGCTGCGCAACTGCCAGAGCATCCGTTTCTACAACATGTACGGCCCTACCGAGTGCACGGTGGACGCCACCATCGACCTGATCCGCGACTTGGGCGAACGGCCAAGCATCGGTCGCCCCTTCGCCAACGTCCAGGTCCATGTGCTGGATGCGCGGGGTGAGCCGGCACCGTTGGGGGTGGCCGGGGAAATCCATATCGGCGGCGTCGGTGTGGCCCGGGGTTACCTGAATCG
The DNA here is from genome assembly GCF_057809755.1 of Pseudomonas sp. FG13. Classification (NCBI taxonomy): domain Bacteria; kingdom Pseudomonadati; phylum Pseudomonadota; class Gammaproteobacteria; order Pseudomonadales; family Pseudomonadaceae; genus Pseudomonas; species Pseudomonas sp. FG13. The sequence goes on along the minus strand of NZ_JBMDKO010000065.1, from coordinate 20,978 downwards.
GCCGGAGCTGAGCGCCGAGCGTTTCATCGCCGATCCGTTCAGCAGTGAGCCGAACGCCCGCCTGTACAAGACCGGCGACCTCGGTCGTTGGTTGGCCGATGGCACGCTCGAATACCTGGGCCGCAACGACTTCCAGGTGAAGATCCGCGGCTTCCGTATCGAGTTGGGCGAGATCGAGAACGTGCTGCTCGGCTGTGCCGGGGTCACCGATGCCGTGGTCATTGCCCGGGACGATAATCGCCTGGTGGCCTATCTGTGTGGCGAACCGAGCAGTGCCGAGCAACTGCGCAGCGCCCTGCTCAAGCACCTGCCCGAATACATGGTGCCCAGTGCTTTCGTGCACCTGGACGCCCTGCCGCTCACCGCCAACGGCAAGCTCGACCGCCGCGCCCTGCCCGAACCCGGTCAGGACGCCCTCGCCAGCAAGGCCTACGAAGCACCGCAAGGTGACACCGAAATCGCCATCGCCGAGATCTGGAAGAACCTGCTGCACCTGGACCAGGTCGGCCGTCACGACGGCTTCCTCGAACTGGGCGGCCACTCCCTGCTCACCGTGCAGTTGCAAGCCCGCCTGCACCAGGACCTCGGCGCCGAGATCGACCTGCGCACCCTGTTCGCCCAGACCTCCCTGAGCGAACTGGCCCAACACGTCGAACAGGCCGGTCAATCCCGGCTCCAGGCGATTGCCGTGGTTTCTCGCGAGCAACCGCTGCCGCTGTCCCTGGCCCAGCAACGCTTGTGGTTCCTCGATCAACTGGACCATGCCGCCAGCGTCGCCTACCACATGCCCGCCGCCCTGCACCTGCGCGGCAGCCTGGACCGAGACGCCTTGCAACGGGCCCTGGACCGCATCGTCGCCCGCCACGAAAGCCTGCGCACCACCTTCGAGCGCCAGGACGGCGAAGTACGCCAGCGTTTCGCCCCGGCCGACATCGGCTTCGCCCTGGTCGAGCACGACCTGCAAGCCCTGGCCCCCGAAGCCCGGCAACCGGCCGTTGAACAGCTGTCCCAGGAAGAAGCCCGCGCCGCATTCGACCTGAGCACCGGCCCGCTGATTCGCGGACGTCTGCTGCGCATGGCCGAGGACGAGCACATCCTGCTGGTGACCCAGCACCACATCGTCTCCGACGGCTGGTCGGTGGCGGTGCTGATCGGTGAGTTCAATGCGCTATACGCGGCGTTCAGCCAGGATCGCGAAGATCCGCTGCCGCCCCTGGCCCTGCAATACGCCGACTACGCCGCCTGGCAACAACAGCACCTGCAAGGCGAACGCCTGCAAGCCCAGACGCAATTCTGGAAGGAGCATCTCACCGGCGCCCCGGCGCTGCTGGAACTGCCGGCCGACCACCCACGGCCCCAGGTGCAGAGCTACCAGGGCGCCGCACTGGCGCTGCAACTGCCCGCACCGCTGAGCGCGCGCCTGCGACGCTTCAGCCAGCAGCGCGGCCTGACCCCGTTCATGACCCTCCTGGGGGCCTGGTCGATCCTGCTGTCGCGCCTGAGCAATCAGGCGGAAGTCGTGGTCGGCACGCCCGTCGCCAACCGTCCACGGCGCGAAACCGAAGCGCTGATCGGCTTCTTCGTCAACACCCTGGCCCTGCGCATCGACGTGCCGGCCGACAGCCCTGTCGAGCAGTTGCTCGAACGCATCAAAGCCACCACCCTCGACGCCTACGGCCATCAGGACCTGCCGTTCGAACAAGTGGTCGAAGCCTTGCAACCGGAGCGCAGCCTCGGTCATAGCCCGCTGTTCCAGGCCATGCTGGTGCTCGGCAACACGCCACAGGACCAGGCTTTGGAATTGCCAGGCTTGAGCCTGAGCCCACTGGCCCAGCCCACCGGCACCACCCAGTTCGACGTGAGCCTGTCCCTCAACGACGACGGCGAAACCATCAGCGGCCAGTTCGAGTACGCCACCGACCTCTTCGACGAAAGCACCATCGCCCGTTGGGGCCAGCACCTGCTGCACTTGCTCGACGGGATGCTGGAGGACGCCACGCAGCCGGTGGCAACTCTGCCCCTGCTGGATAACCAGCAACGCCGGCAATTGCTGGAGACGTTCAACCCTGCCCCCGTCAGCCTGGATGAAAGCCCGAGTCGCTTCCCCCATGCTGTCTTCGCCGCACAGGCGGGTCGCACGCCAGATGCAGTGGCGCTGGTCGGTGCCGGGCAAACCCTGAGCTACGCCGAACTCAATGCCCAGGCCAACCGCGTGGCCCACGGTTTGATCGCCCTGGGCGTGCGGCCCGACGACACCGTCGGCCTCTGTGCGCGTCGCAGCCCGGAGATGGTCATCGGTCTGCTGGGCATCCTCAAGGCCGGGGCGGCCTATGTGCCGCTGGACCCGCAATACCCGGCGCAACGCCTGACCCACATGCTCGCCGACAGCGCGCCACGGGCCCTGGTGCGCCAGCAAGGCCTGGACGAGTTGCCGGTGCCCCTGGGCCTGGCCACCCTCGAACTGGGCAGCACGGCACTTCTGGAGCAACCGGCCCATGACCCGCAAGTGAGCGAACTGAATGTGGGCCATCTGGCCTACGTGATCTATACCTCCGGTTCCACCGGGCTGCCAAAAGGGGTAATGGTCGAACATCGCGGCCTGCGCAACCTGCTGGACTGGTACATCGACGACCTGGCCTTCCATGCCGGCGACGCGGTGCTGCTGGCCTCGTCCTATAACTTCGACCTGACCCAGAAGAACATCCTCGCCCCGCTGATGGTCGGCGCCTCGTTGCACCTGGCCGAAGAACCGTTCAACCCGAACGCCATCGTCGCCCAGATCGCCGAGGCCGGGATTACCCACCTCAACATGTCCCCCAGCGCCTTCCACGCCCTGGTGGATGCCGACCGGCACGAAGCACTGGCCTGCCTGAAACGGGTGGTACTGGGCGGCGAGCCGATCCAGGTCGCCATGCTGGAAAAACTGCCGCTGCCACGGCCGGCGATCATCAACAGCTACGGGCCGACCGAGTGCAGCGACGTGGTCGCCTGGTACACCGCCGACGCCGATCTGGACACCTACCGCAACCGCTCGATTCCGATCGGCCGACCGATCCGCAACATGCAATTGCATGTGCTGGACAGCCACGGCCAGTTGCTGCCCCTGGGCGTGCCCGGCGAAATCCATATCGGCGGTGTCGGTGTGGCGCGGGGTTACCTCAACCTGCCGCAGCTCAGTGCCGAACGCTTCATTGACGACCCGTTCAGCGAGCGGGCCGGAGCCCGCCTGTACAAGACCGGCGACATTGGCCGCTGGTTGCCCGACGGCACCCTGCAATACCTGGGACGTAACGACGATCAGGTGAAAATCCGTGGCCTGCGGGTCGAGTTGGGAGAAATCGAAGCCGCCCTCGCCGCCCTTGCCGGGGTCCGCGAAGCAGCCGTCGTCCCCCGCGACCACCAGACCGGCAAACGCCTGGTGGCCTACCTGTGCGGTGAACCGGCGGCCGCCACAGAATTGCGTGCCGAACTCCTCGGCCGCCTGCCCGAGCACATGGTGCCCAGCGCTTTCGTGGTGCTGGACGCCCTGCCACTTACGCCCAACGGCAAACTGGACCGCCGCGCCCTGCCTGAACCGGATCAGGACGCCTACGCCAGCCAGGCCTATGAGGCACCGCAAGGCTCGGTGGAACAGACTATCGCCGATATCTGGCAACAACTGCTGGGCCTCGAACAGGTCGGCCGCCACGATGGGTTCTTCGAACTCGGCGGCCATTCGCTGATGGCGGTCAGCCTGATCGAACGCCTGCGCGAACACGGCCTGAACGCCGACGTGCGCAGCGTCTTCGGCGCACCGACCCTGCGGGACCTTGCCTCGGCCCTGACCGACACCACCAGTACGGCTTTCCAGGCCCCGGCCAACCGTATCCCGGCCGATTGCAGCAGCCTGACGCCGGACATGTTGCCCCTGGTGGACCTGACGGCGGACCAGCTCGAACGCATCGTCGCTGCGATACCTGGCGGCGCCGCAAACATCCAGGACATCTATCCCCTGGCCCCGTTGCAGCAAGGCATCCTGTTCCATCACTTGCTCGGACACGAAGGCGACGCCTATCTGGTGCGCTCGTTGCTCGAGTTCGACGACCGCCAGCGCCTCGATGCTTTTATCGGCGCCTTGCAGCAGGTGATCGATCGCCATGACATCCTGCGCACCTGCGTGCAGTGGGACGGCTTGCCCCAGGCGGTGCAAGTGGTGCAACGCCAGGCGCGCCTGCCGGTGCACAGCGTCACTCTGGACAGTCACCAGGACCCGCTCAGTCAACTCGAAGCCCTGAGCGACCCACGGCAACTGCGCCTGGATCTGCGCCAGGCACCGCTGATGCGGGCCTGCATCGCCCGGGATCCGCGTTCCGAACGCTGGATGCTGGCGCTGCTCAATCACCACATGGCGAGCGACCACGTCACCCTGGAAATCGTCCTGGAAGAAATCCACGCAATCCTCCACGGACACGGCGACAGCCTGGGCACACCGCAGCCTTATCGCGACTTCATCGCCCAGACCCAGGCCACGCCGGCCCAGGTTCACGAGGCCTACTTCAGCCGCCGGCTGGCGGATGTCGATGCGCCCACCGCGCCCTTCGACCTGCTCGAAGTACAAGGGGATGGCAATCACATCGAAGAAGCCAGCGTGCAACTGAGCCTCGAACTCAACCTGCGCCTGCGGGCTCAGGCCAGGGAACGGGGCATCACCCCGGCGGCGCTGTTCCATGTGGCCTGGGCGCAAGTGCTGGCCCGCTGCACCGGGCGCGACGACGTGGTGTTCGGCACCGTGGTCGCCGGGCGCCTGCAAGGCTCGGCGGGGGCCGAACGGGCCCTGGGGGTGTTCATCAACACCTTGCCGGTGCGGGTGCAACTGGCCGGCGCTGGCGCCAACGACAAGGTCCTGGCGACCCATCGCGACCTGATCGAACTGCTGGCCCACGAACAGGCCTCCCTGGCCCTGGCCCAACGTTGCAGCGACGTGCCCAGCGCTTTGCCGCTGTTCACCACCCTGCTCAACTATCGGCACCAGCGCGACGACAGCCAGTTGCAATGGCCGGGCATGCGCATCCTCAACAGCGCCGAGCGCACCAACTACCCGCTGACCCTGTCGGTCAACGACTATGGCGATGCCCTGGGGCTGACGGTACAGAGCGTCCGGGCAGTGGACCCACAACGCATCTGTGCGCTGATGCAACGGGCCCTGGAACAACTGACCCAGGCCTTGATGTACACGCCACGGATTCCACTCACGCAACTGGACGTGCTGCCGCCCCAGGAACGCAGCCTGCTGCTGGAGACCTTCAACCAGACCCGCGAGGACTACCCGACACACCTGTGCATCCAGCATCTGTTCGAAGAGCAGGTGCTCCGCACACCGGACGCCTGTGCCCTGGTCGACGCTCGGCAAGCCTTCACTTACGCCGAGCTCAATGCCCAAGCCAATCGCCTGGCCCATCACTTGATCGCCACCGGGGTTCAACCGGGGGATCTGGTGGCGATCTGCGTCGAGCGCAGCGCGGCTATGATCAGCGGCCTGCTGGGCATTCTCAAGGCCGGTGGCGCCTACGTGCCGCTGGACCCGAGCTACCCGGCCGACCGCCTGGCGTCGATTGTCGAGGATGCTCGGCCGCGCCTGCTGCTGGCCGATCCGGTCGGTCGCGCCGCCATCGGCACGCTGCAGGAAGGCACCCGCTACCTGGCCATCGAACAGGCCCTGGCGGCGCAGACGAGTACCCGCGATCCGCGCTGGGATGCCACCGGCCTGACCCCGGCGCACCTGGCTTATGTGATCTACACCTCCGGCTCCACCGGCAAACCCAAGGGGGTGATGATCGAACATCGCAACCTGGTTGCTTCGACGCTGGCCAGGCGCACGGTGTATGGGCCATCAATCGACAAGCGCTTCCTGTTGCTCTCGTCGATTGCCTTCGACAGCTCCGTGGCAGGGATCTTCGGCACGTTGATCAGCGGCGGCACCTTGTGCGTTCCGGCGGCCGAAGCCGCTCGCGATCCGCAAGCCATCGCCCGCTTCATCGGCGAACAGGCCATCACTTCACTGCTGTGCGTGCCGTCCCTGGGCCGGCTGGTGTTGGCGAGCCTTGCCAGCGAAAACGGGCACGGCAGCCTGCGGGAAATGATCGTTGCCGGCGAAGCCTGCCCGGCACAATTGGTTCAGGAATGTGCGGGCCTGGAACCGGCCATCGCCTTGTACAACGAGTACGGCCCCACCGAAGCCACCGTCTGGGCCACGGTGCATCGCTGCACCGCCCAGGACCAGGGCACGGTGCCAATCGGTCGTGCCATCCCGAACAGCCGCCTGTACGTGCTCGACGAACAGGGCCGGCCGGCACCACTCGGCGTGCCGGGTGAACTGTACGTGGGGGGCGCGGGCGTCGCCCGGGGCTACCTGGACCGTGCGCAACTGAACGCCGAACACTTCCTCGCCGACCCGTTCAGCCCGGACGACGAGGCGCGGATGTACCGCACCGGCGACCTGGTGCGCATGCGCGCCGATGGCGTACTCGACTTCCTCGGACGCAACGACCAGCAGGTCAAGATCCGCGGTTTCCGCATCGAGCCCGGCGAAATCGAAGCCCTGATGCTGACCCTGCCGGGGGTGCGCGAGGCGGCCGTCATCGCTCGCGAAGACAGCCCCGGGGCCCTGCGCCTGGTGGCCTACCTGAGCGTCGAGCCGCACCTGGCCGGCCGCAATGCCAGCAGCACCTTGCGCCCGTACCTGACCTCGCAGTTGCCGGACTACATGGTCCCGGCGGCGTTCGTGGTGGTCGAACAATTGCCGCTGAGCCCCAACGGCAAGCTCGACCGCCGCGCCCTGCCCGCGCCTCGCAGCGAGGACTTCGCCTACCGCGAGTACGAAGCCCCCAACGGCGAAACCGAAGAACTGCTGGCGCAGATCTGGGCCGACCTGCTGGGCCTGGAGCGGATCGGCCGGCACGACGATTTCTTCGAACTCGGCGGCCATTCGCTGCTGGCGGTGCAAGTCACCCTGCGGGCGCGAGAAACCTTCGCCGTCGAAGTGCCCCTCAGGAGCCTGTTCGAGCACCCGTCGCTGCTGGCACTGGCCGACCTGATCACCACCCTGCAACTGGCCCAGTACGAGTCGGATGAATTGATGGACCTGCAACAAGAAATGGCTTCGCTGTCTGAAAGCGAACTGCTCGCTATCGTCTCCAAGGATGCTTAACAATTGAACGAACATAACGATAGTCTCGACCAGTTGAAACGTGCCGCACTGCTGCGCCTGCTCAAGCAACGCGGCGCCACACGGGTCATCGAAACGGCTCCCGACGACATCTCCGGCGCGGATCGCGAAGGTCCGCTGGCGTTGTCGTTCGCCCAGCAACGGCTGTGGTTCCTCGATCAGCTGGACCCGACGGCCAGCGCCGCCTATCACATCCCCGCCTCGCTGGTGCTGCGCGGCGCCCTCGACCGTACCGCGCTGAAGAACGCCCTTGATCGTCTGGTGGCGCGGCATGAAAGCCTGCGCACCACCTTCCGCCGCGACGGCGAACATCCGGTGCAGGTGATCGCTCCGGCCGATTGTGGCTTCAACCTGCAGGAACAGGACCTGCGCCAGCTGCCTCGGGACGAGGCCGGGCGGCAAGCCACTCGACTGGCGGAAGAGGAAGCGGCCCGAGCGTTCGACTTGCTGCACGGCCCGCTGATCCGCGGCACATTGCTGTGCCTGGCCGACGATGAGCATCGGCTGTTGATCACCCAGCACCACATCATCTCCGACGGTTGGTCCATCGGCCTGCTGGTCAAGGAATTCGCCGCGTTGTACCAGGCATTCAGTGCCGGCCAACCCGATCCGCTGCCGCCACTGGCCCTGCAATACGCCGACTACGCCGCCTGGCAGCGCCGTCAACTGCAGGGCGAGCGCCTCGACCAGCAAGTGGAATTCTGGCGCGCTCACCTGGCCGGCGCCCCGGCGTTGCTCGCGCTGCCCACCGACCGGCCACGTCCGGCGGTGCAAAGCTACCGGGGTGAAACCCTGGGCTTCGACCTGCCCGCAGCGCTGTCCGCTGCCATCGCCCGGTTCGCCCAGTCCCGCGCGGCAACGCCGTTCATGACCCTGATGGCGGCCTGGGCGGTGTTGCTGGCACGGATCAGCGGCCAGCAGGACCTGGTGATCGGCACCGTTGCCGCCAACCGCGACCGCCAGGATGTGCAGTCGCTGATCGGTTTCTTCGTCAACACCCTGGCCCTGCGCATCCGCCTGGAAGCCAACCCGACCCTCGAGCAGGTGTTGCAACAGGTCAAGGACCTGATGCTGGAGTCCTCCAGTCGCCAGGACACCCCGTTCGAACTGGTGGTCGAAGCCCTCAAGCCACCCCGCAGCGCCAGTTACAGCCCGGTGTTCCAGACCATGCTTTACACCAACGCCGGGGGTGCCGGCGGCCAGTTGCACCTGCCGGGGCTGGACCTGGAGTTCCTGCCGTCACGCAAGGACAACACCCAGCACGACCTGTCCCTGCACATCGACGAAGGTGGCCCGAACCTGTCCTGCAGCCTGTCCTATTCCACCGCGCTGTTCGATGCCGCCACCGTCGAGCGTCTCGCGGCGCGCTTCGAACGCCTGCTGCAGTGTTTCACCGAAGCACCAGACACCCGTATCGGCGCATTGGAACTAGACCCGACCCTGGCCCTGCCGCCCATCACCGCGTTGACGCCGCTGCCGGAGCGCATGCCGCTGTCCTATCACCAGGAACGGCTCTGGTTCGTCGACACCTTCGAGACCGGTTACCTGTACGACGCCAACCCGGTCTATCACAACATCCCCTTGCTGCTGGAACTGACCGGCGAGATCAACCAACCGGCCCTGCAAATCGCCCTCGACGGCCTGCTGGCCCGTCACGACATCCTGCGTTGCCGGGTGCTGAGCGACGGCGCAAGTGCCTGGCAGTGCTTCGACGGGCCGGCCACCCTGGCCCTTGAACGGCTCCAGGGCAATCCGGATACCCTTGCCACCCAGGCCCTGGCCGAGAGCCGTCGGCCCCTGGCCATGAACGGTGGCAGCCTGGTGCGCGCCAGCCTGGTACAAGCGGACGAACGCACCGCCGTGCTGGCGATTGCCGTGCATCATTTGCTGGCCGACCGCACCTCCATGCAATTGCTCAAGCGCGACCTGCTGGCCCTCTATGCCGCCGCCTGCGCCGAGCGCAACGCCGAACTGCCGGCCCTGCCGCTGGGCTATGGCGACTTTGCCGCCTGGCAACGCCAACTCCCGGCCGCGGTGCTGGAGAACCTGCGGGCCTATTGGAGCTATCAGTTGCGCGGCAAGCTGCAAGCCCTGGAACTGCCGCTCAATCGCCCGCGCATGGCCGTGCATGTGTTCGCCGAAGCGACCCACGCCTTCACCCTCGAAACGCCGCTGGTACGCCGCCTCGACGCCCTGGCCCGGGAGGTCGGCGTGAGTACCGACAGCCTGGCCCTCAGCGCCTTTACCGCGTTGCTGCGCCGCTATGCCGGCCACGACGAACTGGTGATCGGCACCACGGCCGCCTGCCGCGAGCCCGGCCTGAACGACGTCGTCGGGCCGCTGGACAACCTGCTGGTCATGCGTGGGTTCTGCGACAGCGACACTACCTTGCAACAGCTCTGGGAGCAGACCAGCCACAACCTGACCCAGGCCCTGCGCCATCGCCATATGCAGTTCGATCAGTTGGTACTGGCCCTCAACCCGGCCAAAGACATGAGCCGCACCGCGCTGTTCGACGTGCTGTTCAACTTCCAGCACGACACCGACGCCAGCACGCTGGTCGCAGGGCTGGCGGTCAATACCCTGGAAAGCAATCTGGGCTACGGCAAGAATGACCTGCACCTGCTGATCAGCGCTGGTGAACAACGCTGGGCCGGGCATGTGGTGTACAACGCGGAGTTCTTCGACGCCGGGTTCATCCAACAGTTGATGCGTCACTACGTGCGCCTGCTGGAAGCCTTTGTCGAGAATGCCCGGCAGCGCGTCGACGATGTTCCCCTGCTGGACAGCGCCGAGCGGCAGCGGCAGATCATCGACTTCAACGACAGTGAAGCGGCCTGGCCCGACACCCTGACCCTGCAGCAGATTTTCGAGGAGCAGGTTCGCCAGACCCCGGAACGCATTGCCGTCAACCTCAGCGAGGAACAGCTGAGCTATCGCCAGCTCAACGAACAGGCCAACCGCCTCGCCCACCGTTTGCGCGCCGCAGGTGTGCGGCCCCAGGAACTGGTGGCCATCACGCTGGAGCGCTCGGTGCAAATGATCGTTGCCACCCTGGCGGTGCTCAAGGCCGGCGGCGCCTATGTGCCCATCGACCCGGCCTCACCCCAGGAGCGCATCGCCTACGTGCTGCGCGACAGTGGCGCCGGCAAGGCCATCGCGCGCCAGGACATGGCGCCGGCGCTGCAGGCGCTGGGTATCGAAGTCCTTGATCCGACCCTCGGCAACGTCGACGCCAGCGTCGCCAACCCGACCCACGTCAACACCCCGGAGCACCTCTGCTATGTGATCTACACCTCGGGTTCCACCGGCGAACCCAAGGGTGCGCTGCTCGAACACCGTAACGTCGTGCGCCTGCTGCACAACAATCGCCCGGACTTCCAGTTCGATGCCGAGGATGTCTGGTCGCTGTTCCACTCCAACGCCTTCGACTTCTCGGTCTGGGAAATCTTCGGTGCGTTGCTCCATGGCGCACGCCTGACCCTGGTGCCCGAGGCCCTGCGGCGTGATCCGGTAGAGCTGCTGGGTTTCCTTGAACGCGAACAGGTGACAGTGCTGAACCAGACCCCCTCGGCGTTCCATCAGCTCAGTGCCGCCGCGCTGGCGACGCCGGATGTGCGCCTGGCGCACTTGCGCTACGTGATTTTCGGTGGGGAAAGCCTGGAGCTGGGCAAACTCGATGCCTTCCACCGTGCCTTCGGGCATGTGGCCCTGGTGAACATGTATGGCATCACCGAAACCTGCGTCCACGTCACCTACAAAGCCATTGGCGCGGCCGACATCGCCGCCGGCATCTCCAACGTCGGCAGGCCGATTCCAACCACCGTGGCCTACGTGCTCGACGCCCAGCAGCGGCTGCTGCCCGTCGGCGTGGCGGGTGAGATCTGCGTCGGTGGCCTGGGGGTCGGCCGCGGCTATCTGAACCGTCCGGCCTTGAGCGCTGAACGCTTCATTGCCGACCCGTTCCGTCCCGGCGAGCGGCTGTATCGCTCCGGCGACCTGGGCAAGTTGCTGGACAACGGCGAGATCGTGCACCTGGGCCGGATGGACGCCCAGGTGAAGATCCGCGGTTTCCGCATCGAGCTGGGGGAGATCGAAGCCAAGCTGCTGGCCTGCGAGGGCGTGCGGGAAGCCAAGGTGCTGGCCCGTGATGATGCGAACCAGGGCAAGCGTCTGATCGCCTATTTGATTCCCCGTGCGGGCGCGGTGCTGGAAGTGGCCGCCTTGCGCAAGCAATTGGGCGCGACCCTGCCCGACTACATGATCCCGACGGCCTTCGTCAGCCTGCACGCCTACCCGCTCACGGCCAACGGCAAACTCGACCAGGAGGCCTTGCCCGAGCCGGACCTGGGCGCCATGTCCGAGCGTGGCTACACCGCCCCCGAGGGTGCCACCGAAACCGCCCTGGCGCAGATTTTCCAGGAATTGCTAGGCCTGGAGCGCGTGGGTCGTCGTGACAGCTTCTTCGAACTGGGTGGGCACTCCCTGCTGGCTGCGCAACTGGTTTCCCGGGTGCGGCAACAGTTGGGCTGCGAGCTGATGCTGCGCGAGCTGTTCAGCCACCCCACCGTGGAAGAACTGGCACGGGTGGTAGGTCAGCCGCTCACCGCCGAGGCCGAGACCATCGGCCTGGTCGACCGCAACGGGCCGCTGACGTTGTCGTTCGCCCAGCAACGCCTGTGGTTCCTCGACCAGCTCGATTCCGGCGCCGGCAGCGCCTATCACATGCCGGCCGCCTTGCTGCTGCGTGGCGATCTCGACCGCACCGCCCTCAAGGCCGCGCTGGATCGCCTGGTGGCCCGGCATGAAAGCCTGCGCACCACTTTCGAACGCCATGGCGAACAGCCGGTGCAGGTCATCGCCCCCGCGGACTGTGGCTTCGCCCTGGCCGAACAGGACCTGCGCGCACTGCCCTACGAACAAGCCAGCGTCAGTGCATCGCGCATCGGCAACAACGAGGCCCTGGCGCCGTTCGACCTGAGCCGTGGGCCATTGATTCGTGGGCGCCTGCTGCGCCTGGCCGATGACGAACACATCCTGCTGATCACCCAGCACCACATCATCTCCGACGGCTGGTCGGTGGGTGTGCTGGTCAAGGAATTCGCCGCCCTCTACCGGGCCTTCAGCCAGCAGCAGCCCGATCCCCTGCCGGCGTTGCCGATCCAATATGCCGACTACGCCGCCTGGCAGCACCAGGCCCTCGACGGTGAACGGCTCAATCGCCAGGCCGAGTTCTGGCGCGAACACCTGGAAGGCGCGCCGGCCCTGCTGTCTCTGCCCACCGACCGCCCAAGGCCGGCGATGCAGAGCTATCGGGGCGGCGACGTTGCAGTGGCCATCGCCCCGGCACTGCGCGAACGCCTGGAGCACTTCTGCCAGGCGCACAACGTGACCCTGTTCATGGCGCTGCTCGGTGCCTGGTCGGTGCTCATGGCGCGCCTGGGCAACGAACGGGACGTGGTCATCGGCGTACCGACGGCCAACCGCAGTCGCACCGAGACCGAAAACCTGATCGGTTTCTTCGTCAACACCCTCGCCCTGCGCGTAGACCTGTCGCAGAACCCGAGCGTGACGCAACTGCTGGAGCAGATCAAACAGACCACCCTGGCGGCCCACGAGCACCAGGACATTCCTTTCGAACAAGTCATCGAAGCCGTACAGCCGCCGCGCTCCCTGAGCCACAACCCGCTGTGCCAGGTCGCCCTGTCGCTGGACAACACCCCGGGCGGTGGCGAATTGAGCCTGCCCGGCCTGACCCTGGTGCCTGTGGCCCAGGCCCATGAAACCTCCCAGTTCGACCTGATGCTGACCCTGGGCAATGACGGCGGCACGTTGTCGGGCGTGATCGAATACGCCAGCGATCTGTTCGACCGCGTCACCGTAGAGCGTTTCGCCCAGCATTTCCAAATCCTGCTCGAAGCCATGGTGGCGGATGTCGAACAGCCCGTGCTCGGCTTGCCGTTGCTCAGCTCCGCACAGCGCCAGGCCTCGCCTGCGGCCTTGCCACCCAAGGCCGTGTTCACCCCCGAACCGTTGATTCATCAGCGCTTCGAACAACGCGCCGCGGCCCAGCCCCAATCCATTGCCCTGGTCTTTGGCGACACGGCGTTGAGTTACCAGGCCCTCAATCGCCGGGCCAACCGCATCGCCCAGACGCTGCTGGCCCAGGGCGTGCGCCCTGACGACCGGGTGGCGATCCTGGCCCAGCGCGGCGTGGAAATGGTCTGCGCGGTACTGGCGGTGCTCAAGGCCGGTGCGGCCTATGTGCCGCTGGACCCGGCCTACCCCGCCGAACGACTCGGCTACTTGCTGGACGACAGCACTCCGGTCGTGCTGCTGGCGCAACCGACGTGCCTCGCCGCGCTGCCCGAGCATGCCGTGCCGGTGGTGAATCTCGACGATGACCCCACGGCAGATGACCTGGCGGAACTGGACCGCAATCCGGACGCCCAAGCGCTCGGCCTGACCTCGCGGCACCTGGCCTATGTTATCTACACCTCGGGTTCCACCGGTTTGCCCAAAGGGGTATTGGTGGAGCACGGCAACGTGGCGCGCCTGTTCGACGCCACTGCCGAACTGTTCGACTTCGGCCGCAACGACGTCTGGACGCTGTTCCACTCCTTTGCGTTCGACTTCTCGGTCTGGGAAATCTGGGGCGCGCTGAGCTATGGCGGCAAGCTGGTGGTGGTGCCGAGCGAAGTGGCCCGTTCACCCGACGATTTTTATGCGCTGGTCTGCCAGCAACAAGTGACCGTGCTGAACCAGACGCCGAGCGCCTTCCGCCAGTTCATCGAAGCCCGTGAGCACAGCGACCTGGAACACGGCCTGCGGGAAGTGATTTTCGGCGGCGAGGCCCTGGACTTCCGCAGCCTGCGGCCATGGACCGCACGCACGGCCCTGTCCCGCACGCGCCTGGTGAACATGTACGGCATCACCGAAATCACCGTGCACGCCACCTACTACCCCGTCAGCCAGGAGGAAATCGACGCGGGCGCGCCAAGCCTGATCGGCCCGCCATTGCCCGACCTGTGCCTGCGGATTCTCGACGACTACGGACAACCGGTGCCGGTGGGAGTCAATGGCGAGATCTACATCGGCGGTGCCGGTGTGGCCCGGCATTACCTCAATCGCGACGAACTGAACGCCGAGCGCTTCATTCCCGACCCGTTTGCGGCACAAGTCGATGCCCGGCTCTACCGCACCGGCGATATCGCCCGCTACCGTGCCGACGGCGGGGTGATCTATGTGGGCCGCAACGACTCGCAGATCAAGATCCGCGGTTTCCGCATCGAGCTGGGCGAAATCGAAGCCCAACTGCTGGCCTGCGCCGAAGTCCGCGAAGCCCTGGTGACCGTGCGCGAAGACCAGCCCGGCGACAAGCGCCTGGTGGCGTACCTGATCGCCCATGAAGGGGTCGTCGTAGAGTCGTCGGCCTTGCGTAGCCAACTGGCGAGCGTGTTGGCCGAACACATGGTGCCCAGCGCCTTCGTGACCCTCGCGGCCTGGCCGCTGACCACCAACGGCAAACTGGACCGCAACGCCTTGCCGGTGCCGGATGCCTCCGCCGCCGCGAGCCAGCGCTACGAGGCACCGCTGGGTGCCATCGAAATCACCCTGGCCAATGCCTGGCAGGAGTTGCTCGGGGTAGAACGAGTGGGTCGCCAAGACCACTTCTTCGAACTCGGCGGCCATTCCTTCCTGGTCATCAGCCTGATCGAGCGTCTGCGCCAGGCCGACCTGCAACTGGACGTGCGCACGGTGTTCTCGGCGCCAACCCTCAAGGCCATGGCCGCGGTCCTGGCCGGCGGCAACAACACGCAGCGAGTCGTACCGGCGAACCTGATCCCCGCCGACTGCACCGCCATCGAGCCGCAAATGCTGCCGCTGGTAACCCTCAGCCAGCAGGAAATCGAGCAGATTGTCGCCGATGTTCCCGGCGGCGCCGCCAATGTGCAGGACATCTACCCACTGTCGTCGTTGCAGGAAGGCATCCTGTTCCACCACCTGTTGCAGTCCGAGGGTGACGCCTACCTGATGCGCACGGTGGTAACGTTCAACCGGCGCCAGTTGCTCGATGACTTCCTCGCTGCGGTGCAGGTGGTGATCGACCGCCACGATATCCTGCGCACCGCCCTGCGTTGGCAGGGTCTGCCGCAGCCGGTACAGGTCGTCCATCGCCAGGCGCAATTGCCGGTGGTGACCCTGGATTGCTTCCCTGGCGAAGATGCTTTGCAGATCCTGCGTGACACGACCGACACCCATCATCTGCGCCTCGACCTGCAGCGGGCACCGTTGATTGCCGCGTACATCATCGAGGATGAGCCTCGTGGACAATGGCTGCTGGCGCTGCTCGACCATCACCTGGTCAGCGACAACGTGACGCTGCGGTTGATCATGCTGGAGATCCAGGCGGTCCTGGCCGGCCAGGCCGACAGCCTGCCGCCGTCCCAGCCTTACCGTAACTTCATCGCCCAGGCCGCCAGCGTGTCCCAGGCCGACCACGAAGCCTACTTCCGGCGCTTGCTGGCGGATGTCGATTCCACCACCGCGCCTTATGGTGTGCTGGATGTGCGTGGCAACGGCGCCGGGATCAAGCGCGCGGTCAAGCACCTGGGCGATGAGCTCAGTGCCCGGGTGCACCGCACGGCGCGCCAGCAAGGGGTGCCAACCTCGGTGCTGTTCCATGCGGCCTGGGGCCTGGTGGTCGCCGCGACCAGCGGCCGCGACGACGGGATTTTCGGCACGGTGCTGTCGGGTCGCTCCCAAGGCACCGCCGGTGCCGACCATGCGCTGGGGATGTTCATCAACACCTTGCCGATGCGCATCCGCTTGCAGCAGCACAGCGTCAGCGACATCGTCCATGACGCCTACCAGCAACTGAGCGAACTGCTGACCCACGAACAGGCCTCCCTGGCCCTGGCCCAGCGTTGCAGTGCGGTGGACGCTTCGTTACCGCTGTTCACGGTGATCCTCAACTGCCGTCACGGCGACCTGGTGAACGCCTCCGGGGAAAACGTCGAGGACATGGGCGAGCACGAAGGCATGCACTTCATCGCCTCGGAAACCCGCACCAACTACCCCATCGAAATCGCCGTGGCGAATGTGGCTGACGGCTTCTCCCTGACGGCCCAGTCCATCACCGGCATCGATCCGCAACGCATCGCCGCCTACCTGGGCCAGGCCGTGGCCGCCCTGGTGGACGCCCTGGAGCAATCCCCCGGACGCCTCGCCAGCAGCCTCGACGTGGTGCCCGCCAGCGAACGTCAATTGCTGCTCGAAGACTTCAACCGCACCGCCAGCGATTTCGGTGCGGCGCAACCGATCCACCAGCTCTTCGAAGCCCAGGTGCAGGCCAACCCCGACGCCGTGGCCCTGGTCTGCGAAGACCGTCAGTTGAGCTATCGCCAGCTCAATCGTCGCGCCAACCACCTGGCCCGGCAGTTGCTCGCCCTCGGCGTGCAACCCGATCAGCGCGTGGCCATCTGCGCCGAGCGCAGCCTGGAAATGATCGTCGGCCTGCTGGGCGTGCTCAAGGCCGGTGCCGCCTACGTGCCCATCGACCCGGCCCACCCGGCCGAGCGCATGGCCTTCATGCTGCAGGACAGCCAACCCCAGGCGTTGTTGACCCAGTCGGCGCTGTCCCTGCCGTCCGGGGAACTGCCGGTGTTGCTGCTGGACACCGTGGAATCGTTGCAAGCGGCGGACGATTCGGCTTTCGACAGCAACCCACAAGTACCGGGCCTGACTGCGGAAAATCTGGCCTACGTGATCTACACCTCCGGTTCCACCGGCCAGTCCAAGGGCGTGATGGTCGAGCACCGTTCGGTGTTCAACTTCTGGCACGTGCTGACCCGCACCACCCACCAGCACTGCCCGACCCCGGCCACCGTGGCCCTGAACGCCGGGTTCTTCTTCGACATGTCGATCAAGGGCATCTCGCAGCTGTTCTCCGGCCATCGCCTGGTGATCATCCCGCAACTGATCCGCGCCAGCGGCAGCGAGTTGCTGGACTTCCTCGAACAGCACCAAGTGCATGCCTTCGACTCCACCCCGTCGCAGCTCGACACCCTGCTCGCCGCCGGCCTGCTGGAGCGCCAGAGCTATCAGCCGGTGAGCGTGCTGCTCGGTGGCGAGGCAATCAACGCCGCCACCTGGGAGAAACTGCGTAACTGCCAGAGCATTCGTTTCTACAACATGTACGGCCCCACCGAGTGCACGGTGGACGCCACCATCGACCTGATCCGCGACTTGGGCGAACGGCCAAGCATCGGTCGCCCCTTCGCCAACGTCCAGGTCCATGTGCTGGATGCGCGAGGCGAACCGGCACCGTTGGGGGTGGCCGGGGAAATCCATATCAGCGGCGTCGGTGTGGCCCGGGGTTACCTGAATCGGCCAGAGCTGAGCGCCGAGCGTTTCATCGCCGATCCGTTCAGCAGTGAGCCGAACGCCCGCCTGTACAAGACCGGCGACCTCGGTCGTTGGATGGCCGATGGCACGCTCGAATACCTGGGCCGCAACGACTTCCAGGTGAAGATCCGCGGCTTCCGTATCGAGTTGGGTGAGATCGAGAACGCCCTGGTGGCTTGCCCGGGTATTCGCGAAGCCGTGGTGATCGCCCGTGAGGACAGCCAGGGCGACGCGGAGAGCAAACGCCTGGTGGCCTATGTCTGCGGCGAGCCGGTCCCGGCCGAGCAACTGCGCAGTGCGCTGTTGAGCGGATTGCCCGAGTACATGGTGCCCAGTGCTTTCGTGCACCTGGACGCCCTGCCGCTCACCGCCAACGGCAAGCTCGACCGCCGCGCCCTGCCCGAACCCGGTCAGGACGCCCTCGCCAGCAAAGCCTACGAGGCGCCGCTGGGTGACACCGAGATCGCCATCGCCGAGATCTGGAAAGGCCTGCTGCACCTGGATCAGGTTGGCCGTAACGACGGCTTCCTCGAACTGGGCGGTCACTCGCTGCTCGCCGTGCAGTTGCTGTCCAGGCTGCGCCGCAAACTGGGCGCGCGGATTACCTTGCGCGAACTGTTCGACGCACCGACGGTGCGTGGCCTTGCGGCGCTGGTCCACAGCGCGTCGCCCAATGAAACGGCATCGATTCCACTGGCCAATCGCTCGGGGCGGCTGCCGTTGTCCTTCTCCCAGCAACGGCTTTGGTTCCTCGATCACCTGGACCATGCGGCCGGCGCTGCCTATCACTTGCCCCTGGCCTTGCGCCTGACGGGTTCGCTGGACAAGGCTGCTTTACAAGCCACGCTCGACCGCCTGGTGGCGCGCCATGAAACCCTGCGTACCCGTTTCGAGCTGGTGGACGGCGAGCCGGTGCAAAAAATCGCCCCGGCCGACTACCGCTTCCAGCTGGAGCAACAGGACCTGCGCCCGATGCCGGCCGACGAACGCACGGCCACGCTGGAGCACCTCGGTCACCTCAACGCCACGCAGTTGTTCGACCTGGGCCAGGGACCGTTGATGCGCGGCCACCTGGTGCAGCTGGCGGACGACGAGCATGTGCTGTTCATGACCTTGCACCACATCGTCTCCGATGGCTGGTCCAACAGCGTCCTGGCCCGGGAAGTGAGCGTGCTCTACAGCGCATTCGCCCAAGGCCAGAAAGACCCGTTGCCACCGCTGGCGCTGCAATATGTGGACTATGCCGCCTGGCAGCGCAAATCCCTCGAAGGCCCGGCGTTGCAGGCGCAGATCGACTTCTGGCGACAACATCTGGAAGGCGCGCCCGCACTGCTGAACCTGCCGCTGGATCGTCCGCGTCCGGCGATACAGAGCTATGCCGGCGGTATCGTCGACTGTGCCTTTTCCGCATCCCTCAGTGCCGAACTGCGTGCCTTCAGCCAGGCCCAAGGCACCACGTTGTTCATGGTGCTGCTGGCCGGCTGGTCGGTGTTGATGAGCCACCTGAGCGGACAGCACGACGTGGTGGTCGGCACGCCGGTGGCCAACCGTCAGCGGCCGGAGCTGGAGGCGCTGATCGGTTTCTTCGCCAACACCCTGGCGTTGAGGATCGATACCGGGCGCGACAGCCGTATCGACGGGTTGCTGGCGCGGATCAAGGACCAGACACTGGCGGCCTACAGTCACCAGGACCTGCCCTTCGAACAGGTGGTCAGTGCATTGCAGCCGACTCGCAGCATGAGCCACAGCCCGTTGTTCCAGGTGATGTTGAGCCTGGACAACACGCCACCGGCGCCGCTGCAACTGCCGGGGCTTGCGGTGCAAACCCTGGAAAGCCCGCACAACACCACCCAGTTCGACCTGTCGCTGTCACTGGTCGACAATGGCGAGCGCATCGGCGGCAGCCTGCAATTTGCCAACGACCTGTTCGACCGAGAGACCGTGCAGAATATCGCCGGACTGTTCGCCAAGGTGTTGGAAAACCTGGTCACCGACCCACGGCAGTCCATCGGCCAGTTGCTGGAAAACACGCCGCCGCTGGTGCGCTCGCTCACCGCCGTGGCCTCGCCGACCGGCACCGAAGACAGCCCGGCCCCAGCCTTGCCTTACGAAGCTCCTCGGGGCGAGACCGAAATCGCCATCGCGGCGCTCTGGCGGGACCTGTTCAAACAGGAGCGCATCAGCCGTCACGATGACTTCTTCAGCCTCGGCGGTATTTCGTTGATGGCGGTGCAGATGGCTTCGCGCTTGCGCAAGGTACTTGGCAAGCCCATCGCCGTGCGCGACCTGTTCGTCGAACCGACCATTGCCGGTTTCGCCAGGACCCTCGATGGGCAAGCCCGACCGGGGGCCAACAGCAACCTGGTGCCGATCCGTCGCAGCGGTTCCCAACGGCCGCTGTACCTGGTGCACCCACTCGGTGGCGAAGTGCAATACGCACGGGACCTGGCACCGTCGCTGGATCCCCAGGTTCCGGTCTATGGCCTGGCCGCCAGTGGCCTGGTGGCGGGAGAAGCGCCGCTGTCGGACGTTCCGTCCATGGCCACGCGTTACCTGGCGGGCATCCGTCAGGTCCAGCCGCAAGGTCCGTACCGGATTGCCGGTTGGTCGGCCGGAGGTCTGATCGCCTATGAAATGGCCCGTCAACTGCTCGCCAGCGGTGAGGTCGTGGAATTCCTTGGCATCATCGATGCGTCGGCCCGTCCTGAACCGGTGCCGACACACGAGGTGAGCGAAGCGCAGTTCCTGATGGCCTGGCTCCCCGCGCAGATCGCCCCCGACCTGCTCGGACAACTGACAGAACTGGCACAGCACTCGGCCATCGACGCGATGCTGACGCTGTGCATCACTCACCGCCTGTTACCGGAGGAACTGCCCCACGACATCGACGCCGCCCTGCTGCGTACCCACCTGGGGGTTGCCTATGCGATGCGGCAGGCCATCGGCGCCTACGTCAGCCCACCGAGCCCGCTCGAGGTATCGCTGTTCACCGCGAGCGAACAGCAACGCAACGACCCGACCCTGGGCTGGCGCGGGTTGCTCAATGACCAGGTGAACGTGACCGCCCTTCCCGGCACCCACAACACCGTGGTCAAGGCCCCTCATGTGGCCAGGTTGGGCGAGGCGATGTCCCAGGCCTTGAAAGCTCGCGCCATGTCATAGGATCGGGTTTGTGCAAGTCAGTCAGCATGGACGCTGGCTGACCTACCGCTATCGCGAGCAGGCTCGCTCCCACAGGAGATTTGGGGGGTACGCAGCTTTTGCATACGCCACCAGCCCCTGTGGGAGCCGGGCTTGCCCGCGAAGACGGCAGCCCATTCAACATCTGCATGCCAGACACTCCGCTATCGCGAGCAGGCTCGCTCCC
>NZ_JBMDKO010000064.1:0-26456 GCF_057809755.1 Pseudomonas sp. FG13 | reverse complement strand
ATCCAATGCTGGATGTGCCGCCGCCATCGCGAGCAAGCTCGGCTCCCACAAGGTGTTCGCTGTGAGGCAGAAAAATTACTCGTACTGGCTCAGCAGCCGTTCCATCCTGGCATCCAGCCGAC
The DNA here is from genome assembly GCF_057809755.1 of Pseudomonas sp. FG13. Taxonomy (NCBI): domain Bacteria; kingdom Pseudomonadati; phylum Pseudomonadota; class Gammaproteobacteria; order Pseudomonadales; family Pseudomonadaceae; genus Pseudomonas; species Pseudomonas sp. FG13. Next base: position 26,334 of record NZ_JBMDKO010000064.1, on the reverse strand, counting down.
GTTTGATCTCGGTCTCGATGTGCGGGGCGAAGTCGTCGATGACGTCCTGCATGATCAGTTGCGCGGCGGCGCGCAATTCGGTGTCCAGATGCAGCAGGGCATCGGGCCCCTTGGGTTCGGCCTTGGGCGCCGGCTTGGGTTCGGGCTGGCCGGTGATCGGCTCGAACAACAGGGGGATCTGTTCTTCATGCACAGGCTCATGCACGACCGTGTCGGTCAGCAACGGCGGTTGCAGGGTGTCGTCGCCGAGCAGTTGACGGATCGACTCGAGGTCGTCCAGCAGGTGTGGAGGCTTTTGCGGTGGTTTTGGAGTGTCCATCGTAGGCTCAGAGTCGCTGTAAACGGTGGTCTTGCAGAGGATAGCCCTGTTCGCGGTAGAAACGGAAACTCTCCCGCGCGGCTTGCCGGATGGCCGGATCCTCCACCACCACTTCCGCCACACGGGCGAAGCGCGGAGCAAAGGCCGGTACTTTCAGATCGAGGTTGACCAGCAGGTCCTGGTGTTGGCCGCAGTCATCCCCCAGCCCCAGCACGATCAGCCCTTCGGGTTCGCTTTCGGCCGGGCCATGAGGCACGAAGCTCTCGCCCTTGAAGGCCCACAGGCGTGCATCAAGCGCGTCGCGCTGGGCGGCATCGCTGCAATGCAGATAGATGCGGTGGCCCATGCGCCAGGCTTTTTCGGTGAGCTTGCAGGCGAAATCCAGCCGGGCCGACGGATCGGCGCTGGGCAGGATATAGAAATCGACTTTGGTCATTGCGGTTCCTGAGCTGCCGATGACGCCGCCCGCGGACGGCGCCATCGGCAATCATGGGTGTCAGGCCTTGGCGCGGTCCAGCAGGTACTGGGTCAGCAGCGGAACCGGACGACCGGTCGCGCCTTTATCCTTGCCACCGCTGGTCCAGGCCGTACCGGCGATGTCCAGGTGCGCCCAGTTCAGGTTCTTGGTGAAGCGCGACAGGAAGCACGCCGCGGTGATGGTCCCGGCTTTCGGGCCGCCGATGTTGGCGATGTCGGCGAACGGGCTGTCCAGCTGTTCCTGATACTCGTCGAACAGTGGCAATTGCCAGGCGCGGTCGTCGGCTTGCTGGCCGGCGCTGAGCAGTTGGCCGATCAATTCGTCGTTATTGCCCAGCAGGCCCGAGGTGTGGGCGCCGAGGGCGACCACGCAAGCGCCGGTCAGGGTCGCGATGTCGATCACCGCTTGCGGCTTGAAGCGCTCGGAGTAGGTGAGGGCGTCGCACAGCACCAGGCGGCCTTCGGCGTCGGTGTTGAGGATTTCCACGGTCTGGCCGCTCATCGTCGTGACGATGTCGCCCGGGCGCGAGGCTGTGCCGCTGGGCATGTTCTCGGCACAGGCCAGGATGCACACCAGGTTGATCGGCAGTTGCAGCTCGAGCACGGCCCGCAGGGTGCCGAACACGCTGGCGGCGCCGCCCATGTCGTATTTCATTTCATCCATGCCGGCGCCGGGCTTGAGGCTGATGCCACCGGTGTCGAAGGTGATGCCCTTGCCCACCAGCGCGTAAGGCTTCTCGGACTTCTTGCCGCCGTTGTATTGCATGACGATCAGGCGTGGCGGCTGGGCGCTGCCCTGGCCGACGGAATAGAAGGAGCCCATGCCCAGGTCCTTGATTTTCTTCTCGTCGAAGACTTCGACCTTCAGGCCCTTGAATTGCTTGCCCAGGGCCTTGGCCTGTTCGCCGAGAAACGTCGGGTGGCAGATGTTCGGCGGCAGGTTGCCCAGGTCGCGGGTGAAGGCCATGCCATTGGCGATGGCGGTGGCGTGGGTCACGGCGCGCTGGACTTCGGCCTGGGCGGCCTTGATGGTCAGCAGAGTGATTTTTTTCAGGGCGCGGGGTTCGGCCTTCTGGCTCTTGAACTGGTCGAACTGGTATTCGCCGTCCACCAGGGTTTCGGCCAGCAGGCGGGTCTTGCCGTAGCTGTCGCGGCCTTTGACCACCAACTCGTCCAGCGCCAGTGCGGCATCGCTGCCACCCAGGCCCTTGAGGGTGCCCAGCACGCCGGCGATGATCTTGCGAAACGGACGGTCGCCCAGTTCGGTCTCCTTGCCCACGCCGACCAGCAGCACGCGCTCGGCCTTGAGGTTGGGCAGGCTGTGCAGCAACAGGCTCTGGCCGACCTTGCCGGCGAGGTCGCCGCGCTTGAGCACGGCGCTGATGGCGCCGCCGCACAGGGCGTCGAGCTGGGAGGCGACGACGCCGAGCTTGCGGGCTTCGCCGACGGCAACCACCAGGGTGGCGGTTTTCAACGTTTCTGGGCTAACGCTTTTTACAACCAGTTCCATGTCCGGATCCCTGAATGAATGGTCAAGATGTCGGGCGCCGACTGTAGCGGGAGCAAGCTCCCTGCCACACGTGTCGAGTGAGGCAACGTCACGGTATCGCGCCGGCGACAAAGGCCGCAGTTTGAACCCCGGCCCCCGAGGCTGACAACCCTTGGTACAGCTATCTTTATGGCTTTGGGGACCGGTTTAAAGCGTGCGAAGTGACAGGCGCCTCCAATCACAGGATAATGCGGCTCTTTTTTCGGCGACTCGTGATGGCGAGTGGCTCGATTGCTTGTTTGGCCCCTAGCCTGACAATCCTGGAGTGTCTGGTTTGATCGTCTTTCGATATCTATCCCGCGAAGTTCTGCTGACCCTGAGCGCGGTCAGTGCCGTGCTGCTGGTCATCATCATGAGCGGGCGCTTCATCAAGTATCTCGCCCAGGCCGCTTCCGGCGCGCTGGATCCAGGCTCCCTGTTCCTGATCATGGGGTTCCGCCTGCCAGGCTTCCTGCAACTGATCCTGCCGCTGGGGCTGTTCCTCGGCATTCTGCTGGCCTATGGGCGCCTGTACCTGGACAGCGAAATGACTGTCCTGTCGGCCACCGGCATGAGTCAGCAGCGGCTGTTTCGCATTACCCTGTTCCCGGCCACGCTGGTTGCGTTGATGGTGGCCTGGTTGAGCCTGAGCCTGGCGCCCCAGGGGGCCAACCAGTTCCAGTTGCTGATCAACCAGCAGGACGCCCTGACCGAGTTCGACACCCTGGTGCCGGGGCGCTTCCAGGCCCTGCGCGACGGCACGCGCGTCACCTATACCGAACAGCTTTCGGATGACCGGATCAATCTCGCCGGCGTCTTTATCACGCAAAAGAACCTGTCTTCCAACACCCAGAAGGATCGCGGCATTTCCGTGCTGGTGGCCGAGAAAGGGCGCCAGGAAATCAATCCCGACGGCAACCGCTACCTGATCCTCGAAAACGGCTATCGCTACGACGGCAAGCCGGGCCAAGCCGATTACCGCGCCATCAAGTACGACACCTATGGCGTGCTGCTGCCCAAGCCCGAGGCCAGTGAGGAGGTCACCGACCGCGACGCGATGCCGACCGCCAGCCTGCTGGGCAACACTGACATCCGCGCGCGTACCGAGCTGCAATGGCGCCTGTCGCTGCCGCTGCTGGTGTTCATCGTGACCCTCATGGCGGTCCCGCTGGCACGGGTCAATCCGCGCCAGGGTCGTTTCCTCAAGCTGCTTCCGGCGATTCTCCTGTATATGGCTTACCTGACCATCCTCATTACCGCCCGCAGTGCTTTGGAAAAAGGCAAGATCCCGCCGGCATTGGGCCTGTGGTGGGTGCATTCGATTTTCCTGGCCATTGGCCTGGGGCTGCTCTACTGGGAGCCGCTGTGCCTGAAACTGGCGAGCCGCCGCAGCGCGCTGGAGGTGGCCCGTGGTTAAGCTCGACCGCTACATCGGCAGCAGCGTGTTCATGGCGATCCTTGCGGTACTGGGGATCATCCTCGGCCTGGCGACCCTGTTTGCCTTCATCGATGAAATGAGCGACGTCAGCGATACCTACACCCTGGCGGACGTGGCGAGCTACGTGCTGCTGACCGCACCAAGGCGCCTGTACGACATGCTGCCGATGGCGGCGCTGATCGGTTGCCTGATCGGTCTGGGCAGCCTGGCCAGCAACAGCGAACTGACCATCATGCGTGCCGCCGGCGTTTCCGTCGGTCGGATTGTCTGGGCGGTGATGAAGCCGATGCTGGTGCTGATGCTGGTCGGCGTCCTGATCGGCGAGTACGTCGCCCCGGCCACCGAGAACACTGCCCAGGCCAACCGCTCCCTGGCCCAGGGCGGCGGGGATGCACAAAGCGCCAAGCATGGTCTGTGGCACCGTCAGGGCGATGAATTCATCCACATCAACTCGGTCCAGCCCAACGGCATCCTCTATGGCGTGACCCGGTATCGCTTCGACGAACAACGGCACATGTTGTCGTCGAGTTTCGCCAAGCGCGCCCAGTTTGCCGAGGATCATTGGCAATTGAGCGATGTCACCACCACCCTGTTCCATGAAAAGAACACCGAGGTGGTCGCGTCCCCGCAGGAGCGTTGGGATGTGGCGATCAGCCCGCAGTTGCTCAGCACGGTCGTCATGGCGCCGGAATCCCTGTCGATTACCGGCCTGTGGGGGTATATCCACTACCTGGCTGACCAGGGATTGAACAACGGTCGCTACTGGCTGGCTTTTTGGGTCAAGGTATTGCAACCACTGGTCACCGCCGCCCTGGTGCTGATGGCCATCTCCTTCATCTTTGGTCCGCTGCGTTCGGTAACCCTCGGTCAGCGAGTGTTCACCGGGGTTCTGGTGGGCTTCACCTTCCGCATTGCCCAGGACCTGCTGGGGCCATCGAGCCTGGTGTTCGGTTTCTCGCCACTGTTCGCGGTGCTGGTGCCGACGGGCGTCTGTGCGTTGGCCGGGCTCTGGCTGCTGCGCCGGGCTGGGTGATCCCAGGGTCTCTGTGGCGAGGGGATTTATCCCCGCTGGGCTGCAAAGCAGCCCCAAAACCAGGCGACGCCGGCGTGTCAGACAGATAAGGGCGACTGCTCAGGGGCTGCTGCGCAGCCCAGCGGGGCGGTGCGACGTTTCGCTAAATCCCCTCGCCACAGAATACCTCCCCGGCGAAAAACCTCATCGACAGGCGAACGTGACGCTTGCGCGCTGTATCAGGTACAATTCCCGGCTATTTTTCGGCGGGCCTTGCCTGCAGCCTTTTTGAGTGTTGATCCGTGAGTGATTTGAGTCATATCCGCAATTTCTCCATCATCGCCCACATTGACCATGGCAAGTCGACGCTGGCTGATCGCTTCATCCAGATGTGCGGCGGCCTGACCGAGCGTGAGATGGAAGCCCAGGTCCTGGACTCCATGGACCTCGAGCGTGAACGCGGGATTACCATCAAGGCCCACAGCGTCACCCTCTATTACAAGGCCAAAGACGGCGTCACCTATCAGCTGAACTTCATTGACACCCCGGGCCACGTCGACTTCACCTACGAAGTCAGCCGTTCGCTGGCGGCCTGTGAAGGTGCGTTGCTGGTGGTCGATGCAGGTCAGGGTGTAGAGGCTCAATCGGTTGCCAACTGCTACACGGCCATCGAGCAGGGCCTGGAGGTCATGCCGGTCCTGAACAAGATCGACCTGCCCCAGGCCGAGCCGGAGCGCGTCAAGGATGAGATCGAGAAGATCATCGGTATCGACGCCACCGACGCGGTCACCTGCAGCGCCAAGACCGGCCTGGGTGTGGACGAAGTGCTCGAGCGCCTGGTGACCACCATCCCCGCGCCGACCGGCAACATCGAAGATCCGCTGCAAGCGTTGATCATCGACTCCTGGTTCGACAACTACCTGGGCGTAGTGTCCCTGGTTCGCGTGCGCCACGGCCGCGTGAAGAAGGGCGACAAGATCCTGGTCAAGTCCACTGGCAAGGTCCACCTGGTGGACAGCGTCGGTGTATTCAACCCGAAACACACCGCCACCGCCGACCTCAAGGCCGGTGAAGTGGGCTTCATCATCGCCGGCATCAAGGACATCCACGGGGCACCGGTCGGCGACACCCTGACCCTGAGCTCCACCCCGGACGTCGATGTGCTGCCGGGTTTCAAACGTATCCAGCCCCAGGTCTACGCCGGCCTGTTCCCGGTCAGCTCCGACGACTTCGAGGATTTCCGCGAAGCGCTGCAGAAACTGACCCTGAACGACTCGTCGTTGCAATATACCCCGGAAAGCTCCGACGCCCTGGGCTTCGGCTTCCGCTGCGGGTTCCTGGGCATGCTGCACATGGAAATCATCCAGGAGCGCCTGGAGCGCGAGTACGACCTGGACCTGATCACCACCGCGCCGACGGTAATCTTCGAGCTGCTGCTCAAGAACGGTGAAACCATCTACGTCGACAACCCGTCCAAGCTACCGGACCTGTCGGCTATCGAAGACATGCGCGAACCGATCGTGCGGGCCAACATTCTTGTGCCTCAGGAGCACCTGGGCAACGTCATTACCCTGTGCATCGAGAAGCGCGGTGTGCAGCACGACATGCTGTTCCTCGGCTCGCAGGTCCAGGTGACCTATGACCTGCCGATGAACGAAGTGGTGCTGGACTTCTTCGATCGCCTGAAATCCACCAGTCGCGGCTATGCTTCGCTGGATTATCATTTCGATCGTTACCAATCGGCTAATCTGGTGAAGCTGGATGTGCTGATCAACGGTGAGAAGGTCGATGCCCTGGCATTGATCGTGCACCGTGACAACGCGCACTACAAAGGTCGTGCATTGACCGAGAAGATGAAGGAACTGATTCCGCGGCAGATGTTCGACGTGGCAATCCAGGCCGCCATTGGCGGGCAGATTGTGGCGCGTACAACCGTCAAGGCGCTCAGAAAGAACGTATTGGCCAAATGCTACGGCGGCGACGTCAGCCGTAAGCGCAAGCTGTTGGAAAAGCAGAAGGCCGGTAAAAAACGCATGAAGCAGGTCGGTAACGTGGAGATTCCACAGGAAGCCTTCCTTGCGGTGCTCAGGTTGGATAGTTAGGTCCTATGTCGCTAAATTTCCCGCTGTTGCTGGTTATCGCCGTGTTTGTCTGCGGTCTGTTGGCGTTGATTGATCTGTTGTTCCTGGCGCCTCGGCGCCGGGCGGCCATCGCCTCTTATCAGGGCAGCGTCAGCCAGCCCGATGGTGTGGTGGTCGAGAAACTCAACAAGGAACCGCTGCTGGTCGAATACGGCAAGTCGTTCTTTCCGGTGCTGTTCATCGTGCTGGTGCTGCGTTCGTTCCTGGTGGAGCCGTTCCAGATCCCGTCCGGCTCGATGAAGCCGACCCTGGACGTGGGCGATTTCATCCTGGTGAACAAGTTCTCCTACGGGATCCGCCTGCCGGTGATCGACAAGAAAATCATCGAGGTGGGTGATCCGCAGCGCGGCGACGTGATGGTGTTCCGCTTTCCCAGCGACCCTAACGTCAACTACATCAAGCGTGTGGTTGGCCTGCCGGGCGACAAGATCCGTTACACCGCCGACAAGCGTCTGTACGTGAATGGCGAACTGGTGGCCGAACAACTGCTCGGCTCCGAGCCGGGCACCCTGGGCAGCGCCGAGCTCTACCAGGAAAAACTCGGCGAGGTCGAGCACCTGATCCGCAAGGAAATGAGCCGCTACCGCGCGACGCCGGACCATTCGTGGACCGTGCCGGCCGAGCACTATTTCATGATGGGCGACAACCGCGACAACTCCAACGACAGCCGGTACTGGGATGATCCGAACATTCCCAAGGACATGCTGGGCATGGTCCCCGACCGCAATATCGTCGGCAAGGCCTTCGCGGTCTGGATGAGCTGGCCGGAACCCAAACTCGGACACCTGCCGAACTTCTCGCGGGTTGGCCTGATCAAGTAAACACACACGGCGCTGTTGAACACAGCGCCGAATGCATTTCTGGAGCCTGTACAAGGCGCCAACGATAGCCAGGACGTCATTTTTGAACACAGCGTTAATTGTCCCAAGCCAACGGCGCCTTGCCGACCTGGCGGTGGAATCCAGCCACGAACTCAGCGTGGGTAAACCGTGAGCGTTTCTTTAAGCCGCCTCGAGCGCCAGCTCGGCTACACCTTCAAGGACCCGGAGCTGATGCTCCTGGCCCTCACTCACCGCAGTTTTGCCGGGCGCAACAACGAACGCCTGGAATTCCTCGGTGATGCCATCCTCAATTTCGTCGCCGGCGAGGCGCTGTTCGAACGCTTCCCGCTGGCTCGCGAAGGCCAGTTGTCGCGTTTGCGCGCACGGCTGGTAAAAGGTGAGACCCTGGCCGTACTGGCCCGTGGTTTCGACCTGGGCGACTATCTGCGCTTGGGCTCCGGCGAGTTGAAAAGCGGCGGTTTTCGTCGCGAGTCGATTCTGGCCGATGCCTTGGAAGCCCTGATCGGTGCGATCTACCTGGACTCAGGCATGGAGAAGGCCCGTGAGCGCGTGCTGGCCTGGCTGACCTCCGAAATCGACAGCCTGACGCTGGTGGACACCAACAAGGATCCGAAAACCCGTTTGCAGGAATTCCTGCAATCGCGCAGTTGCGAGCTGCCGCGCTACGAAGTCGTGGATATCCAGGGCGAGCCGCACTGCCGAACCTTCTTCGTCGAATGCGAAGTGGTCCTACTGAATGAAAAAAGCCGTGGCCAGGGCGTGAGCCGTCGTATCGCCGAACAGGTGGCGGCCGCTGCAGCATTGATCGCCCTGGGCGTGGAGAATGGCAATGACTGATACAACTGTTACCCGTTGCGGCTATGTCGCCATCGTTGGCCGGCCGAACGTGGGCAAGTCCACATTGCTGAACCATATCCTGGGCCAGAAACTGGCGATCACCTCGCGCAAGCCCCAGACCACCCGCCACAATATGCTGGGTATCAAGACCGAAGGCGACGTGCAGGCGATCTACGTCGACACCCCGGGCATGCACAAGGGTGGCGAAAAGGCCCTGAACCGCTACATGAACAAGACCGCTTCGGCGGCGTTGAAAGACGTCGACGTGGTGATCTTCGTGGTCGACCGTACCAAGTGGACCGAAGAAGACCAGATGGTCCTCGAACGCGTCCAGTACGTGACCGGCCCGCTGATCGTGGCGCTGAACAAGACCGATCGCATCGAGGACAAGGCTGAGCTGATGCCGCACCTGACCTGGTTGCAGGAACAGCTGCCCAACGCCCAGATCATCCCGATTTCGGCCCAGCACGGCCATAACCTCGATGCGCTGGAGCGGGTGATTGCCGAGCACCTGCCGGAAAACGATCACTTCTTCCCCGAAGACCAGATCACCGACCGCAGCAGCCGTTTCCTCGCCGCTGAACTGGTGCGCGAGAAAATCATGCGCCAATTGGGCGCTGAGCTGCCTTACCAGATCACCGTGGAAATCGAAGAGTTCAAGCAGCAGGGCAAGACCCTGCACATCCACGCGTTGATCCTCGTCGAACGTGACGGCCAGAAGAAAATCATCATTGGTGACAAAGGCGAGCGCATCAAGCGCATTGGCACCGAGGCACGCAAGGACATGGAGCTGCTGTTCGACTCCAAGATCATGCTCAACCTGTGGGTCAAGGTGAAGGGCGGCTGGTCGGATGATGAACGGGCGTTGCGCTCGTTGGGTTACGGCGACTTGTAATCCGTCCGGCAGTACACCGCGGACCTTGTGGGAGCGGGCCTGGTGGGAGCAAAGCTTGCTCGCGATACAAGCGACTCGGTTTCAAGAAGACCGCGTTGTGTTCATCGCGGGCAAGCCTTGCTCCCACCAGCCTTGCTCCCACAGTGGTTTCTGGGTTGTTGGTAATACTGCGTTTCCTTATCGAGAACTGCGACCTCCATGTCCCCCACCCATCCCATCGCCCAAGCCGCCTACGTCTTGCATTCGCGCGCCTACCGCGAAAGCAGTGCCCTGGTGGATTTCCTCACACCGCAAGGGCGGTTGCGGGCGGTGTTGCGCGGGGCGCGGGGCAAGGCCGGGACGCTGGCGCGGCCGTTCGTGCCCCTGGAGGTCGAATTCCGGGGGCGGGGCGAGTTGAAGAATGTCGGGCGCATGGAAAGCAACGGAGTCGCGGCCTGGCTCAACGGCGAAGCCTTGTTCAGCGGCCTGTACCTCAACGAACTGCTGATCCGCCTGTTGCCCGCCGAAGATCCCCATCCCGCTGTCTTCGACCACTACGCCGCAACGCTGCTGGCCCTGGCCGAAGGCCGGCCGCTGGAGCCTCTGTTGCGATCCTTCGAATGGCGGCTGCTGGATGACCTGGGCTACGGTTTCGCCCTCGACGCCGACCTGCACGGCGAGCCCATTGCCGCCGATGGCCTGTACCGCTTGCAGGTGGATGCTGGCCTGGAGCGCGTCTACCTGCTGCAGCCCGGTTTGTTCAACGGCGTCGAACTGCTGGCCATGGCCGAGGCTGACTGGAGCGCGCCGGGCGCCTTGTCCGCGGCCAAGCGCCTGATGCGCCAGGCTTTGGCGGTTCACCTGGGCGGCAAGCCGCTGGTCAGTCGCGAGCTGTTTCGCAAGCCCTGATCAACCCGTATGCTGTGGGCCGAATCTCTGTCCATTCAAGGAGCGCTTTTCGTGAGCACCAGCAATCGCATTCTTCTCGGCGTGAACATCGACCATGTCGCCACCCTGCGCCAGGCCCGCGGTACCCGCTACCCGGATCCGGTCAAGGCCGCACTGGACGCCGAAGAGGCGGGCGCCGACGGTATCACCGTGCACCTGCGCGAAGACCGTCGTCATATCCAGGAACGCGATGTGCTGCTGCTCAAGGATGTGTTGCAGACCCGTATGAATTTCGAGATGGGCGTGACCGAAGAGATGATGGCATTCGCCGAGCGTATCCGCCCGGCGCACATCTGCCTGGTACCGGAAACGCGCCAGGAACTGACCACCGAAGGCGGCCTCGACGTGGCGGGGCAGGAAGCGCGGATCAGGGCGGCGGTGGAGCGGCTGTCGAAAACCGGCGCCGAGGTGTCGTTGTTCATCGATGCCGACGAGCGGCAGATCGAGGCCTCCAAGCGGGTCGGTGCCCCAGCCATCGAACTGCACACCGGCCGCTACGCCGATGCCGAAACCCCCACGGATGTGGCTGACGAGCTGCAACGAGTGGCTGACGGGGTCGCGTTCGGCCTGGCCCAAGGCCTGATCGTCAACGCCGGCCATGGCCTGCACTACCACAACGTCGAAGCCGTGGCGGCCATCAAGGGCGTCAACGAGCTGAACATTGGCCATGCGCTGGTGGCCCATGCCTTGTTTGTCGGGTTCAAGTCGGCGGTGGCGGAGATGAAGGCGCTGATCCTGGCGGCCGCCAGGCCCTGATATCACTGTCAGGCCCCTGTGGGAGCAAGGCTTGCCCGCGATGAAGTGGATGCAGTCCTTCTGATAGACGCGGCGTCTGTATCGCGAGCAAGCTTTGCTCCCACAGCAAGCCCCCCCACATTCGGCTGGTGTGGTGCCGTCAGAGCTGCGGGCTTTCCTGATTCGGCTTGCTCTTGTCGACGCCCGGCACATGCAGGTTGCCTTCGGCCACCTGGTTGCCTTCGAGCTGCGGTTGCGTGACCCAGGTCAGGATGTCGTAGTAGCGGCGGATGTTGGCGACGAAATGCACCGGCTCGCCGCCCCGGGCGTAGCCGTAGCGGGTCTTGCTGTACCACTGTTTCTGGGACAGGCGCGGCAGGATCTTCTTCACGTCCAGCCACTTGTTCGGGTTCAGCCCTTCCTTGGCCGCCAGCTTGCGGGCGTCGTCCAGATGACCGCTGCCGACGTTATAGGCGGCAAGGGCGAACCAGGTACGGTCCGGCTCCTGGATGCTCTCGTCCAATTGATCCTTCATGTAGGCCAGGTACTTGGCGCCGCCCATGATGCTTTGCTTCGGATCCAGGCGGTTGGACACGCCCATGGCCTGGGCGGTGTTCTGGGTCAGCATCATCAGGCCGCGCACACCGGTCTTGGACGTGACCGCCGGTTGCCACAGCGATTCCTGGTAGCCAATGGCGGCCAACAGGCGCCAATCGACTTTTTCCTGCTTGGCATAGGCCTTGAAGTGCTGCTCGTACTTGGGCAACCGTTGCTGCAAATGCTGGGCAAAGGTGGTGGCGCCCATGTAGCCGAGGACATCGACGTGTCCGTAATAGCGATCTTTCAGGCGTTGCAGGGTGCCGTTCTTCTGCACTTTGTCGAGATAAGCGTTGATTTCGTTGAGCAGGCTGTTGTCTTCGCCGGGGCCCACCGCCCAGCTCTGGCTGCGGGCATCACCCAGGTCGAAGGCCACGCGGACGTTGGGGAAGTACACCTGGTTCATTGCCACTTCGTTGGAGTCCACCAGGGTCAGGTCGATCTGGCCCTCATCGACCATGCGCAACAGGTCGACCACTTCAACGGCGTCGGATTCTTCGTATTCGATGCCCGGATACTGCTGTTTCAGTTGCGCCAGTTGCTCGGCGTGGGTGCTGCCCTTGAGCACCATGATCTTCTTGCCCGCCAGGGCCGCCGCGTCGGTGGGGCGCGACTGGCCGTTGCGATAGATGACCTGGGGCGTGACTTCCAGGTAGGAATGGGAGAACCGTACCTGTTTCTTGCGCGCCTCGCTGCTGACCAGGCCGGCGGCGGCCAGTACCGGGCCGTTGGGTTTGCCGATCTGGCTGAACAGGTCGTCGAGGTTGTCGGCGGTCTCGATTTTCAGTTCCACACCCAAATCGTCGGCGAAACGCTTCACCAGCTCATATTCGAAGCCGGTTTCACCGTTGCGATCCTCAAAGTAGGTGGCGGGGCTGTTTCGGGTAACCACCCGCAGCACGCCATCCTCCTTTACGCGCTCCAGTGTGTTGGGTTTCTCAACACAACCACTGAGCACCAGGAAGAGTCCGGTTGCGATCAGCCATCTGGCGTACCGCGGACGCAAAGCCGTTGGGGAAAACATCTGCGCAGTATACGCAAACGGCCCTTACCGCCATATCTCGACAGCGAAAGGCCAGTCTGCTAGCGGTTGCAAAACATGTCTGCAACACAAGCCGGCCGGCGTGCGGCGGGTTTTATGTCGATTAAAAATATCTGTGCAGGCACATTGGAACGGACGTTCGACAAGGGGTTTGGCGCAAAGACCGACATTCGGCCAGCATCGCTGATGCCGTTTCGGGTGCCGTTGCCGACGGTTTAGGCTAGAATGCACGGCCTCAAAGCACACCCCCTTCCCGAGGCTGTCCCGAAGATGTTGATCCTGCGCGGCGCTCCTGCCCTTTCTGCCTTTCGCCACAGCAAACTCCTTGAGCAACTGAGCCAGAAGGTTTCGGCTGTCAGTGGCTTGTATGCTGAATTCGCTCACTTCGCCGAAGTCACCGGCGGTTTGACCGGCGACGAACAGCAGGTGCTCGCGCGCCTTCTGAAATACGGTCCCAGCGTTCCCGTCCAGGAGCCGGCTGGTCGCCTGTTCCTGGTACTGCCGCGCTTCGGCACCATTTCGCCGTGGTCGAGCAAGGCCAGCGACATCGCCCGCAACTGCGGCCTGGCGAAAATCCAGCGCCTGGAGCGCGGCATTGCCTTTTATGTCGCCGGTGAGTTCAGCGAGGCCGAGGCCCAACTGATCGCCGACAGCCTGCATGACCGCATGACCCAGGTCGTGCTGGGCAACCTGGAGCAGGCCTCCGGTCTGTTCAGCCACGCCGAGCCCAAGCCACTGACCGCCATCGACGTGCTGGGCGGTGGTCGTGCCGCGCTGGAAAAAGCCAACGCCGAGCTGGGCCTGGCCCTGGCCGAAGACGAGATCGATTACCTGGTCAACGCCTTCCAGGGCTTGAAGCGCAACCCCCACGACATCGAACTGATGATGTTTGCCCAGGCCAACTCCGAGCACTGCCGCCACAAGATCTTCAACGCCAGTTGGGACATTGACGGCCAGAGCCAGGAAAAAAGCCTGTTTGGCATGATCAAAAACACCTACCAGATGCACAGCGAAGGCGTTCTGTCTGCTTACAAGGACAACGCTTCGGTGATTGTCGGCAGCGTTGCCGGCCGCTTCTTCCCGAATCCCGAGACCCGCCAGTACGGTGCGGTCCAGGAGCCGGTGCACATCCTGATGAAGGTCGAGACCCACAACCACCCGACCGCGATTGCGCCGTTCCCGGGCGCGTCCACCGGTTCCGGTGGTGAGATCCGCGACGAAGGTGCAACCGGTCGCGGCGCCAAGCCCAAGGCCGGCCTGACCGGTTTCACCGTGTCGAACCTGCAGATTCCGGGCTTCGAACAACCGTGGGAAAAGCCGTACGGCAAGCCTGAGCGCATCGTCAACGCCCTCGACATCATGATCGAGGGCCCGCTGGGTGGCGCCGCGTTCAACAACGAATTCGGCCGTCCGGCCCTGACCGGCTACTTCCGTACCTTCGAACAATCCATCACCACCCCCCGTGGCGAAGAAGTGCGCGGCTACCACAAGCCGATCATGCTCGCTGGCGGCATGGGCAACATTCGCGCCGAACACGTGCAAAAAGGCGAGATCGTGGTCGGCTCCAAGCTGATCGTCCTCGGCGGCCCGGCCATGCTGATCGGCCTGGGCGGCGGCGCGGCATCCTCCATGGCCACTGGCACCAGCTCGGCGGACCTGGATTTCGCGTCGGTCCAGCGGGAAAACCCGGAAATGGAACGCCGTTGCCAGGAAGTCATCGACCGTTGCTGGCAGTTGGGTGACAAGAACCCGATCAGCTTCATCCACGACGTGGGCGCGGGCGGCCTGTCCAACGCCTTCCCGGAACTGGTCAACGACGGTGGCCGTGGTGGCCGCTTCGAGCTGCGCAACATTCCGAACGACGAGCCGGGCATGGCCCCGCATGAAATCTGGAGCAACGAGTCCCAGGAACGTTACGTCCTGGCAGTCGGCCCGGCCGACTTCGAGCGCTTCCAGGCCATCTGCGAGCGTGAGCGCTGCCCGTTCGCCGTGGTCGGCGAAGCCACTGCCGAGCCGCAACTGACCGTCACCGACAGTCACTTCGGCAACAGCCCGGTGGACATGCCACTGGAAGTGCTGCTGGGCAAAGCCCCGCGCATGCACCGTTCGGCCGTTCGCGAAACCGAGCTGGGCGACGATTTCGATCCGTCCACCCTCGACATCGCCGATTCCATCGAGCGTGTCCTGCACCACCCGGCCGTGGCGAGCAAGAGCTTCCTGATCACCATCGGTGACCGCACCATCACTGGCCTCGTGGCCCGTGACCAGATGGTCGGGCCGTGGCAGGTGCCGGTGGCTGACGTCGCCGTGACCGCCACCAGTTTCGACGTCTATACCGGTGAAGCCATGGCCATGGGCGAGCGCACACCGCTGGCCCTGCTGGACGCTCCGGCGTCGGGCCGCATGGCGATTGGTGAGGCGCTGACCAACCTCGCGGCTTCGCGCATCGGCAAGATTTCCGACATCAAGCTGTCGGCCAACTGGATGTCCGCCGCCGGTCATCCGGGCGAAGACGCCCGCCTGTACGACACCGTCAAGGCTGTCGGCATGGAGCTGTGCCCGGAGCTGGGCATCACCATTCCGGTGGGCAAGGACTCCATGTCCATGGCCACGCGCTGGAACGAAGACGGCGTGGACAAGAGCGTGACCTCGCCGCTGTCGCTGATCGTGACCGGTTTCGCCCCGGTTACCGACATCCGCCAGACCCTGACCCCGCAACTGCGCATGGACAAGGGCACCACCGACCTGATCCTGATCGACCTGGGCCGTGGCCAGAACCGCATGGGCGCCTCGATCCTGGCCCAGGTGCATGGCAAGCTCGGCAAGCAAGCGCCTGACGTCGACGATGCCGAGGACCTGAAAGCGTTCTTCGCCGTCATCCAGGGCCTCAATGCCGACGGCCACCTGCTGGCCTACCACGACCGTTCCGATGGCGGCCTGCTGACCACCGTGATGGAAATGGCCTTCGCCGGTCACTGCGGCCTGAGCCTGACCCTCGACAGCGTGGCGGAATCCGCCGCCGAAATCCCGGCCATCCTGTTCAACGAAGAACTGGGTGCGGTGATCCAGGTTCGCCAGGACGCCACGCCGGACATCCTCGCCCAGTTCAGCGCGGCGGGCCTGGCCGATTGCGTCTCGGTGATCGGCCAGCCGATCAACAACGCCCACGTCAACATCACCTTCAATGGCGATACCGTCTTCGAAGGCCAGCGTCGCCTGTTGCAGCGCCAGTGGGCTGAAACCAGCTACCAGATCCAGCGTCTGCGGGACAACGCCGATTGCGCCGATCAGGAATTCGACGTACTGCTGGAAGAAGACAACCCGGGCCTGAGCGCCAAGCTCAGCTACGACGTCAACCTGGACGTGGCCGCGCCTTACATCAAGAAAGGCATTCGTCCACAAGTGGCGGTACTGCGTGAGCAGGGCGTCAACGGCCAGGTGGAAATGGCGGCGGCATTCGACCGTGCCGGTTTCAACGCGATCGACGTGCACATGAGCGACATCCTCGCGGGCCGTGTCGACCTGAATGACTTCAAGGGCATGGTGGCCTGTGGCGGCTTCTCCTACGGCGACGTGCTGGGTGCCGGTGAAGGCTGGGCCAAGTCGGCGCTGTTCAACAGCCGCGCCCGCGATGCGTTCCAAGGCTTCTTCGAGCGCACCGACAGCTTCACCCTGGGTGTGTGCAACGGTTGCCAGATGATGTCCAACCTCCACGAGCTGATCCCGGGCAGCGAGTTCTGGCCGCACTTCGTGCGCAACCGTTCCGAGCAGTTCGAAGCACGCGTGGCGATGGTCCAGGTGCAGGAGTCGAACTCGATCTTCCTGCAAGGCATGGCCGGTTCGCGCATGCCGATCGCCATCGCCCACGGTGAAGGTCACGCCGAATTCGAAAGCGAAGAGGCGTTGCTCGAAGCCGACCTGTCCGGTTGCGTGTCGCTGCGGTTCGTCGACAACCACGGCAAGGTCACCGAAGCCTACCCGGCCAACCCGAACGGCTCGCCGCGCGGGATTACCGGCCTGACCAGCCGCGACGGCCGCGTGACCATCATGATGCCGCACCCTGAGCGGGTATTCCGCGCGGTGCAGAACTCGTGGCGTTCGGATGACTGGAACGAAGACGCGCCATGGATGCGCATGTTCCGCAACGCTCGCGTCTGGGTGAACTAAAGGCGTGTACAAGCTCTGCTTCTTTGTCCCGGCCAGCCATGTGGAAGAGGTCAAAACCGCCGTATTCGCTGCCGGTGGCGGACGGATCGGCGACTATGACCACTGCGCCTGGCAAGTGCTGGGCCTGGGCCAGTTTCGCCCCTTGGACGGCAGCCAGCCGTTCATGGGCGAAGTGGGTCAGGTTGAGCAGGTCGAGGAGTGGAAGGTGGAGCTTGTGGTGGCCGATGAGTTGATTCGCGTAGTGGTGGAGGCCTTGAAACAGAGCCATCCCTACGAGACACCGGCGTATGAGGTGTGGCGGTTGGAGGATTTCTGATCCTCTGCCCGTGGAAATGAGAAACCCGCTGATTGATTCAGCGGGTTTTTTATTGGGGGGACGATTTGTTGCAGTCAGTGACGGCCTCTTCGCGAGCAGGCTCGCTCCCACAGGGTAGGGTGCAGGTCACGACTTCTATGAGCACCGCAAATCCCTTGTGGGAGCGAGCCTGCTCGCGATGACGCCCGACCAGACAATGACGTCCCGACCTGCGGCGACGCCGGGCCAATCTACTGATGCCGACGCTCCAGGCGACAAACCTCTTTCTCGATACCGATGCACTCGACCGGTTCGCTCAAACCTTTCTCGAACCGCCGAGCATTCATCAACAGTCCGCCCTTGATGCCACCGATGAATGCGTAGGCGCCCTCACGTGCGCCGGTGCTACGTCCTGATAGATCAACCGCCACGGTGTTGGGCCTGACTTCATAGACCCAGCCGCCGTTCGAGGCTTGCTCGGTGGCCCAGAGCTTGGCTTCGCCATAGTCGTGAAACGCTACGACGACTGATTGAGCCAAGGGAGACTCCGGCTGGGTGGCCAGTCTCAAATTCGGCGGGAGAGCGTTCCAGGCCTGCAACCCCTGGCTGAGCGCATCCGCGCCCTGCACGGGGTTGATTGTCGTAGAGCCGACGGCCCAGAGGGGTTCCTTGGTCGTTACCCAGGCCAGTCCTTCTGGAGGCTCCAGCCGATTCCAATCGATGGGAATCGCAGCAACCTGCTGCATCGTCTCGTGGCCGGTGGGTTCCCGGTAGTCCGGGTTTGTCACGCAATTGGCCAGGTTCGTTGCCTTGCAGGCCTTATTGATGAAGGACCCCTTGACCCCACCTGGGAAGCTGATTTCCACCTCGCGGGGGAAGGGGCCTCCTGATTGCTCCTGATCGATCCCATGGGGGGCCTTGAATTCGTACACCCACTCGCTGGCGTAGTGCTGGGCGATGAACTGACTGCGCGTCGTGCTGCTGAACACCGTCCCGGCGGAGCCACCCGCATGGTTGTACCAGTTGTATATCCATTCGCTCTCGGGGATGCCCGCGGCTTTGGGCAGCAGACCGTCCTGAAAAGCGCTGAGACCCTGGCCCGTTGTATCTCCCCGGTAGAGCGTGTCCATGTCGGTACGCCAGCGCAACGATGGCGTGGTTTTGCGAATATCCACGTCTGGATTCGCCGTGACCTTGAGCCAGGCTTGGTACCAGGGCTCTGCTTTCGGGTCCTGAGAGCCTTGGGTCGCTGCCCACGCATAAGGGCCCGTTTGCCAGGCGCCTACAAGTACCGCCGCGACAGTCGCCGCCCGTATGAAAGTGCTTTTTCTAGTCATGATTGAATGCCTCAGCTGGAATGAGGGGCCAGTCGAATCACATACGTCATGACTACCTATTCTTCGACGTGACAGGTTTGGTGATTGATCGCGCCGGGAGGGCGCCGCTGGGGCGCACCTCGGTCCGCCGCGTGAGTCCAAAGAATAGGCGACGGCGGGTTTTTCAGCCGTTTTTTGGGATCCAATCTTGTAACAAGCTGCTCCGGCGGAGATCGTTAGAGGGATTGCGCGCAGGTTTTACGGTTGTTCAGCATTGCCCTTAACGCTTCACCCATTGCACTGGCCCGATTTCCCACCAGCACATGCCAGATGCCGCCTTCCATCTGGCTGACACCTTGGCAACCCAGGGCTCTCAGATCCGTCTCGGATAACCGTCGGGCGTCTTCGAGCTGCACCCGTAGCCGCGTCTGGGCGATGCATTCCAAGGCCAACACATTGTCTTTGCCGCCCAGGGCGTCCAGCCATTGCCCGACCTGCTCGGTGCTAAACGAGGCCGACTCGGCCTGCACCGGTTCACTCACCGGTTTGTCGATCGAGACGGCCATTGGCAAGGCCAGGCGGATCTCGTCGGCGATGCTGTCGGCCATCGGCCCAACCACCACCTGTAGGCTGCCGCCGTTGCCGGGGCGTACCACGGCCATGGCGCCCAGGGCCTTGAGTTGTGCATCGGAGGCCTTGTTGCGATCGACCATGTCCAGTCGCAGGCGCGTGGTGCAGGCGCCGACGGTGATCAGGTTGTCGGCGCCACCGAGCGCTGCGATGTAGGCCCCGGCTCGTTCATTCTGGGTAAAGACTGGTTTGTCTGCGGTCGGGACGTCTTCACGACCGGGGGTCTTGAGGTCGAAGCGGCGGATGCAGAAGTCGAACACGGTGTAGTAGATCACCGCATAGGCCAGGCCCACCGGCACCACCAACCAGCCGTTGTTCGACTTGCCCCAGCCCAGGACCATGTCGATGAAACCGCCGGAGAAGGTAAAGCCCAGGCGGATGTTCAGCCAGTCGGTAATCGCCATCGACAGCCCGGTGAGCAAGGCATGCAACAGGAACAGCAGTGGCGCGAGGAACATGAAGGCAAATTCCACCGGCTCGGTGACGCCGGTGAGAAACGAGGTCAGGGCCATGGACAACAGAATCCCGCCCATGACTTTGCGCCTTTGGGGCAGGGCGTTGCGGTACATCGCCAGGCACGCGGCGGGCAGGCCGAAAAGCATCACCGGGAACATGCCGGTCATGAACTGGCCGCCGTTGGGGTCGCCGGCAAAATAGCGGGTCAGATCGCCGGTCACCACCGCACCGGTGTGCGGGTCGGTGAAGCTGCCGAAGATGAACCAGGCCATGTTGTTGAGGATGTGGTGCAGACCGGTGACGATCAGCAGCCGGTTGAACACCCCGAATACGAATGCCCCCAGGCTGCCGCTTTCCATCAACAGCGCGCCGAAGCTGTTGATGCCTTGCTGGATCGGCGGCCAGACCAGGCCGAACGCCACTCCCAGGCCCACCGCGCTGAAGCCGGTGACGATCGGCACGAAGCGCCGGCCGCCGAAGAACGCCAGGTACTCCGGCAGCTTGATGTCCTTGAACCGGTTATACAGTGCCCCCGCGAGCAGGCCGCTGATGATCCCGGCGAGCATGCCCATGTTGATGCTGGCGTCGAGCACCTTCAGCGTGGCGATCATCACCAGGTAACCGATGGCCCCGGCCAGCCCCGCCGTGCCGTTATTGTCCCGGGCGAAGCCCACGGCGATGCCAATGGCGAAGATCATCGCCAGGTTGGTGAAAATGGCCTGCCCGGCATCATGGATGATGGCGATGTTCAGAAGATCGGTGTCGCCCAGGCGCAGCAACAGGCCGGCGATGGGCAGGATGGCGATGGGCAGCATCAGCGCCCGGCCGAGACGTTGCAGTCCTTCGATGAAATGCTGGTACATGGCGGTTCTCCCTTATTGTTCTTCGACGTACTCAGCCCAGGGGCCAGTGTTGATGACAGGCCTGGCGCACGGCAGCGGCACTGCCCAGCCCCAGCAATTCGGCGCTGAGGCAAGCGCACTTGACGGCGTCAAGATCGCGCACGCGGGCTTTGATCTCGCCGATCTGCGCCGGGCTGACCGACAGTTCGCGCACACCCAGCCCCACCAGCACCGGCGTCGCCAAAGGATCGGAGGCCAGGGCGCCGCACACGCCGATCCAGCGCCCATGCCGGGCCGCGCCGGCGCAGGCCTGGGCGATCAGCCGCAGCAGTGCCGGGTGCAGGGCATCGACCCGGGCGGCGAGGCCGGCGTGGTCGCGGTCCATGGCAAGGGTGTACTGCGAGAGGTCGTTGGTGCCGATGGACAGGAAGTCCGCGTGCTCGGCCAGTTGTTCGGCCAGCAAGGCGGCCGCCGGTACTTCGATCATCACCCCCAGTTGCGGCCGTTCGCTCAGGCCCAGTTCACGGCCCAGTGCATCGAGGCGCTGGCGGATATGCAGCAGTTCGTCGACTTCGGTGACCATGGGCAACAGGATCCGGCAGCGGTCCAGTGGACGGGTTTGCAGCAACGCCCGCAGTTGCTGGTCGAGCAATTCCGGGCGCACCTGGGCCAGGCGAATACCCCGCAGGCCCAGCACCGGGTTGGCTTCGGGCGGCAGCGGCAGGTAGTCCAACTGTTTGTCGCCGCCGACATCGATGGTGCGGATGATCACCGGCTTGTCGCCCATGGCGTCGAGCACGGCTTGGTAGCTTTGGCGCTGTTCTTCTTCGTCCGGAGCGGTGCGGCGGTCAACGAACAGGAATTCGGTACGCAGCAGCCCGACACCGTCAGCGCCGTTAGCCAGGGCCTCGGCCGCATCGGCGCTGGAGGCGACGTTGGCCGCCACTTCGACCGTCACACCATCAACGGTGCGGGCCGGTGCGTGGGCCTGGGCTTGTTGTCGAGCGCGACGGGCGGCTCGCTGGGCATGTGCCTGTTGCACCTGGGTCATGCGCTCGGCGCTGGGTCGCAATTCGAGACGGCCTTCGTCGGCATCCAGCACCACCGACTGGCCTTGTTCCTGTTCCAACAGCGCCGCGTCCAGCGCCACCAGGCACGGCATCCCTTTGCCTCGGGCCAGGATGGCCACGTGAGAAGTGGCGCCGCCCTCGACCATGCACACGCCGGCGACGCCTTGGGCACTGAGTTGCAGCAGGTCCGACGGGGTCAGTTCCTGGGCCGCGACAATCGCGCCCGCCGGCACGTCGAATTGCCAGCTTTCCCCCAGCAATGCCCGCAGGACCCGTTGGCGCAGGTCGCGCAGGTCGTTGGCGCGCTCGGCCAGCAGTGTGCTGCCCAGTTGCTCCAGCACCCGGCATTGCGCGTCGATGGACTGGTTCCAGGCGTGAGTCGCGGCGCTGCCCTGGTCGATGCAGAGGTGGGCGGCATCGAGCAGGATCGGGTCGTCCAGCAACGCCAGATGGGCGCTGAAAATCGCTTCCTCGTCGCTGTGGCGCCGGGCCTTGGCGTTGTCCAGGGTCAGGTGAATATCGCGGCTGACGTGGGCCAAGGCACGGCTCAATTGCTGGCGCTGATCTTCGACGTTGTGACCGCCCGCGTCCTCGGGCAACTGAATGCCATTCAACCGGACCAGCGGCCCGGCCACCAGGCCGGGGGCGGCGCATACGCCGTGCAGCACGCCGTCTTCCGCAGGACGAGCATGGGGTTTGAGTGCAGGCGCTGCGGCGTGGGCGTCTTCGGCCAGGGCGGTGGACAGGGTCGTCAACAATGCTTGCAGTGCCGCTTCGGCATCGTTGCCACGGCAACTGACCTGCACTTCTGCCTGCTCGGTGATCGCAAGGCTCATCATCCCCATGAGGCTGTCGCAGGAGGCCGACTTGCCGCCGAAATGCAGTTGCGAGCGACTCTTGAAGCCCTGGGCGGTCTGGCGTATCAAGGCTGCCGGCCGCGCGTGCAAGCCGCCGCGATGGGCGATGCGGATCTGGCCGAAGACCTCGATGCCGACGTCCTGAGATTCATCCGTTGACGAGCCTGTAGCCACGGCGACGACATGCAGCAGCGGCTCGCCGACCTTTACGCCCTTGAGGGTGACGGGCCGCGCCTGAAAGCGCTCGCCATTGGTGATGACCAACAGACTGACCAGGCTCTTGCAACGCCGCGCCACTTTGTCCACGTCATAACGCAGCAACGGCTGGCCGTTACTGACCCGTGCACCTTCCTTGACCAGCATGGAAAACCCGTCGCCACGCAGCTCGACGGTGTCCAGCCCCAGGTGCAGCAGCAGTTCGGCCCCATTGTCGGCCCGCAGGGTCACGGCGTGGCCGGTGCGGGCGACATGGATCACTTCGCCGTCGCAGGGTGCGTAGAGGGTGTCGTTCAGCGGATCGATGGCGATCCCGTCGCCCATGGCGCCGCTGGCGAACACGGCGTCCGGCACATTGGCGAGGGTGAGCACCGGCCCGCTGAGCGGGGCGCTGAGGGTCAACTCTTTATTATTGTTGGGCATGGCGCGCTCTCATCAGGCTGTCATTAATCAGTGCGTACGGGTGACTTTGCTCAGGTGCCGCGGTTGGTCGGGGTTCAGGCCCCGGGCCACGGAGAGGTGGGCGGCCATCCCGTAAAAGCTCTGGATCGCCAGGATCGGGTCCAGGGCCGGGTGTTCGGCGCGGGTCAGGGTCAGGTCGCGTTCGGCGATGTCATCGGGCGCTGCCAGCAAGACCCGGGCGCCGCGCTGGCGCATGTCGGCGGCCAGGCTCAATACGCCGGCCTGCTCGGCACCGCGAGGGGCGAGCACCAGCAGCGGGTAGTTTTCATCGATCAGCGCCATCGGCCCGTGACGCACCTCGGCGCTGCTGAAGGCTTCGGCCTGGATCGCCGAGGTTTCCTTGAACTTGAGCGCCGCTTCCTGGGCGATGGCGAATCCGGCGCCACGGCCGATCACCATCAGCCGCTGGCAATTGCGCAGGGCCTCGACGGCGGTACTCCAATCCTGGCGAGCGGCCTCGCGCAAACCTTCGGGCAGGGCGCTGCCGGCCTCCAGTAGTTCGGCGTCGTCCTTCCATTGGGCCACCAACCGTGCGCTGGCGCTGAGGGTGGCGATGAAGCTCTTGGTAGCGGCGACGCTGCTTTCGACACCGGCGCACAGCGGCACGCTGAACTCACACGCTGCTTCCAGAGGCGAATCGAGCGCGTTGACCAGGGCCACGCTCAAGGCGCCGCGCTTGCGCAACAGGCGCAGGCTGTTCACCAGGTCCGGGCTCTGGCCCGACTGGGAAAAGCCGAATGCCACCTGGCCGCTGACCTTGAGCGGCGCCTGCTGCATGGTCACCACCGACATCGGCAACGACGCCACCGGCAAGCCCAATTGCTGCATGGTCAGGTAGGCGAAGTAGCTGGCGGCGTGGTCGGAACTGCCGCGGGCGATGGTCATTGCCACTTGCGCCGGCTGACGGCGCAGGCGTCCGGCGATTTCCTGCAGGGCCGGGTCCAGTTGCTGCAACTGGCGTTCGACGGCTTCGCAGGCGGCGAGGGCCTCTTCAAGCATTTTGGAAGTCAATGGCTTCTCCTTCGACCATCACGTCGGTCAGGGTCAGGGAACGGTCAAGGCGCACGCAGTCGGCCCAGGCGCCCGGTTGCAGGCGTCCGCGCTCGGGCAGGCCGAGGTAGTCGGCAGGAAATTGGGACAGGCGTTGCGAGGCTTCGGCGATGGGCAGGCCGATTTTCACCAGGTTACGCAGGGCCTGGTCCATGGTCAGGGTGCTGCCGGCCAGGGTGCCATCGGCCAGCCGCACGCCGCCCAGGCATTTGGTTACGGTGTGGCTGCCCAGTTTGTACTCGCCGTCGGGCATGCCGGCGGCGGCGGTGGAGTCGGTGACGCAATACAGGCATGGGATCGCGCGCAAGGCCACGCGCATGGCGCCGGGGTGCACGTGCAGCAGGTCCGGGATCAGCTCGGCATAGCGGGCGTGGGCCAGCGCTGCGCCGACAATGCCCGGCTCGCGGTGATGCAGCGGGCTCATGGCGTTGTACAGATGGGTGAAGCTGCTGGCGCCGGCGGCCAGTGCGGCGACGCCTTCTTCGTAGCTGCCCAGGGTATGGCCGATCTGCATGCGCACGCCACGGGCACTGAGGGTGCGGATCAAGGCATCGTGGCCGGCGATTTCCGGGGCGATGGTGATCACCCGGATCGGCGCCAGGGCCAGATAACCTTCCACTTCGGCCATCAACGCGGTGTGGGCGAAGTTCGGTTGCGCGCCGAGTTTGCCGGGGTTGATGTAGGGACCTTCCAGGTGCACGCCGAGCATCCGGGCGCTGCCGTTCTGCCGTTGCTCACAGAACTCGCCCAGGGCCTTGAGCACGCGGGTGATCTCTTCGCCTGGCGCGGTCATGGTGGTCGCCAACAGCGAGGTCGTACCAAAGCGCACATGGGTGCGGGCGATAGTGTCGAACGCCGGGGCGCCTTCCATGATGTCCTTGCCGCCGCCGCCGTGGACATGCAGGTCGATGAAGCCGGGCAGCAGGTAAGGCAAGTCATTGTCGGCCGGATCGCAGGGTTGGCCTTCGACGGACACGACCTTGCCGTGGGCGTGGATCAGGCGGCCGCGAACCCAGCCGTGGGCGGTGAGGATGTTGTCTTCGGACATGGGCAGTCTCTGATGTCTGGGGAGGCAGCGCTGCTAGCGCCGGAGCTCGGCGACAAAGTCGTAGTAATCGTTGCGGCAGTAGGTGTCGGTGACTTCGATGGGCGTGTTGTCCTCCAGGTAGCCGACCCGGGTCATCAGCAGCATGGCGGTGCCTGGGGCGATACCCACCAGGGTGGCGAACTCGTCCGAGGCGTTGATGGCCTGGATGTGCTGCAGGGCGCGCACCACCGGTTTGCCGATGCTGTCGAGAAATTCGTAGAGCGAAGCGCCAATGGCCTGGGGCTTGGGGATGATGGCGGCGGGCAGGGTGCTCATTTCGATGGCCATGACCGTGTCGTCGGCCTTACGCAGGCGCTTGAGCCGCGCGACCTTGTCGGTGGGTGAAAGGCCCAGGCGGATCAGTTCTTCGTGGGTGGGCGGGGTGATTTCCCGTTCCAGCCACTGGGAGCCGGGCACGAAACCCTTGAGCCGCAACATCTCGCTGAACCCGCTGAGGCGTGACAGCGGTTGTTCCAGGCGCGGGGTGATGAACGTGCCCGAGCCTTGGTTGCGGCGGATCAGGCCTTGGTCGAATAACACTTCCAGTGCTTTGCGGGCGGTGACTCGGGAAATGCCCAGTTGTTCGCTCAAGCTGCGTTCGGACGGCATGGCTTGTTCGGCTTTCCATTGGCCTGCGTGTATTGCGGCTTCCAGGTTGCGGGCCAGTTGCAGGTAGAGCGGTGTGGCTTGGGTGTCGTCGGGGCGCAGGGCCAGGATGTCGTTCATGGGGTGTCCGATGCGGTTGTTGGGGGTGTTGTCGCTCGGTGATGGGGTGGAAATTAATACCACTTGAATACCACGTCAATGAGGGTGGCCTTAAGGTTTCTGAGGTTGTCGGGGGGATTTTTGGGAGTGGATTTCAAGTGGTATTACTTTTGGTCGTTTTGGTGGAAGAGGACCGTAGCTGCTGAGGGGGACTTTGAGGGAAGTGGTATTTGCGCTTTGGTGATGGGGGTGGTTGGATTTATTTTTTTATGCCGACCGGCGGTTGTTTTGAGGGAGAGTTGGATAGTGTGTATATCCATTTCTTCGGTAACGGCGACTTATGGTTCCGCTCTTACAGCGGGTTACTTTTGGCAGACGCCCCAAAAGTAAC
>NZ_JBMDKO010000063.1:0-26771 GCF_057809755.1 Pseudomonas sp. FG13 | reverse complement strand
AGCTCGACCGCAAGGCCTTGCCGGCCCCGGAACACGATGCACTGATCACCCGTGGTTACGAAGCCCCGCAAGGCGAAACAGAGATTGCCCTGGCACAACTCTGGTCCGAGGTGCTCAAGGTCGAGCGCGTCGGCCGTCATGACCACTTCTTCGAACTCGGTGGCCATTCCCTGCTGGCCGTCAGCCTGATCGAGCGGATGCGCCAGGCCGGCTTGAGCGCCGACGTGCGCGTGCTGTTCGGCCAGCCGACGTTGATGGCGCTGGCGGCAGCGGTGGGCAGTGGCAGCGAAATCGTGGTGCCGGACAACGGTATCCCGCCGGGTTGCACGCGGATCACCCCCGACATGCTAACACTGACCCACCTGGATCAGGAGGCCATCGACCATATCGCGTCGAAAGTGCCGGGTGGCATGGGCAACGTACAGGATATCTACCCGCTGGCGCCGTTGCAGGAAGGCATCCTCTATCACCATCTGGCTGCCGAACAGGGCGACCCCTATGTATTGCAGTCGCAGTTCGCCTTCGACAACCGCGCGCGCCTGGATGAGTTTGTCCAGGCCCTGCAAGTGGTGATCGATCGCCACGACATCCTGCGTACCGCCATCGTCTGGGAGGGCCTCGATGAACCTCAGCAAGTGGTCTGGCGCGAGGCGCGTCTGGGGCTGGAGGCGTTCGTTGCGGATCCACAGGCCGGTGCCGTCAGCGAACAATTGCACAGTCGTTTCAATGCCCGGCACTATGCCCTTGACCTGACCCAGGCCCCGCTGATGCGCCTGGCGTTCGCGGAAGACCAGCCCAACCAGCGCTGGATCGCGATGCTGCTGTTCCATCACATCGCCCTCGATCATGCAGCGATGAAAGTGGTGCAGCGCGAAATGCTTGCGTATCTGCAGGGTCAGGCTGACCAGTTGGACACCCCCGCGCCGTACCGCAACTATGTGGCTCAGGCCCGCCTGGGGGTGAGTCGTGAAGAACATGAAGGCTTCTTCAGCGACATGCTCGGCGATGTGGATGAGCCGACGCTGCCGTTTGGCCTGCACGATGTACAGGGCGACGGTGACGATATCGAGACGGCGACACAGCTGCTCGACAGCGACCTGAGCCGTCGTCTGCGGCGTCTGGCCCGCCAGTCGGGCGTGGGCGCGGCGAGCCTGCACCACTTGGCCTGGGCGCAGGTGCTGGGCCGGGTCTCGGGCAGGAGCGATGTGGTATTCGGCACGGTCCTGATGGGCCGGATGCAGGGCGGCGAAGGGGCCGATCGTGCGTTGGGCATGTTCATCAATACCCTGCCGCTTCGCGTCGGTGTCGATGAGCGGGACGTCAAGGCCGGCGTCAAGGAAGTGCACGGTCGACTGACCGCCCTGTTGGGGCATGAGCATGCCCCATTGGCACTGGCCCAGCGTTGCAGCGCGGTGGCCGCGTCGACGCCGCTGTTCAGTGCCTTGCTCAACTACCGTAACTCCAGCGAACAAGCCAACGGACAGGACACCCTGGCGGCCTGGCAGGACATCGAAACCCTGGGCGGTGAAGCACGCACCAATTATCCGCTGACCCTGTCGGTGGATGACCTGGGTGAAGACTTCGCCTTGACCGTCCTGGCCAGCCACGGCGTGGGCGCGCAGCGGATCTGTGCCTACATGGAAACCGCCCTGCACAGCCTGGCCAAGGCCCTGGAGTTCAACCCCACGACATGCCTGCACAGTCTGGAGGTGCTGCCGCAAGTCGAGCGCCGGCAAGTGTTGATGGGGTTCAACGCCACTTGCCGTCGTTATCCGCAGCACCGGACCGTCAATGACTTGTTCGAAGCACAGGTGCAGGCGCATCCCGATGCCGTTGCCGTGGTCCATGACGAGCAACGCCTGACTTACCGCGACCTCAATGCCAGGGCCAACCGCCTGGCCCGTCATCTGATCGGTCTGGGTACTCAATTGGGCGACAGCGTGGCTATTGGCTTGGCACGTTCGAGCGACCTGCTGGTCAGTCAATTGGCCGTGCTCAAATGTGCTGCCGTCTACGTGCCGCTGGATATCAACGCACCGGTCGAGCGTCAGCAATTCATGGTCCAGGACAGTGGCGCACAGCTGGTGTTGACCCTGAGCACGCTGGTTGTGCCTGAAGGTGTGCAACGGGTGGACCTGGATACCGTCGAGCTGGACGAGTCTGCCGATAACCTGGACCTGACCCAGGATGCCGAGTCGGTTGCGTACATCATGTACACCTCCGGTTCCACCGGGATGCCGAAGGGCGTGCTGGTGCCGCATCGGGCGATCAACCGCTTGGTGATCAACAACGGCTACGCCGATTTCAACCAGCAGGACCGGGTGGCGTTCGCCTCGAACCCGGCCTTCGATGCCAGTACCCTCGACGTCTGGGCGCCGTTGCTCAACGGCGGCTGCGTGGTGGTGGTCGAGCAGGATGTGTTGCTGTCCCGGGAGCGGTTCGCGGCGCTGTTGACCGAGCAATCGGTCAGCGTGTTGTGGATGACCGCCGGGCTGTTCCACCAGTACGCCGACGGCCTGCTGCCGGTGTTCAAGCAACTGCGTTACCTGATCGTGGGTGGCGATGTATTGGATCCGGCGGTAATCGCGCGCGTGCTCAAAGATGGCGCACCGCAACATCTGCTCAACGGCTATGGCCCGACCGAAGCCACGACGTTTACCACCACTTATGAAATCAAGAACGTGGGCGAGGGTGGTATCCCGATTGGTTGTCCTATCGGCAACACCCGCGTCTACGTGCTGGATGCGAACCAGCAGCCCGTGCCGATGGGCGTGACCGGCGAGTTGTACATCGGTGGCGATGGCGTAGCGAAAGGCTACCTGAACCGTCCGGAACTGACCGCCGAGAAATTCGTTGCCGATCCGTTCAGCGCCGATCCGGCGGCCTTGCTCTACCGCACCGGCGACCTGGCGCGCTGGCGTGCCGACGGCGCCGTGGATTACCTGGGTCGCAACGACGACCAGGTGAAGATCCGTGGCTTCCGCATCGAACTGGGCGAGATCGAAGCCCGACTCGCACAACATGATGCTGTGAGGGACTGCGTGGTCCTGGTCCGCGAAGACGTGCCGGGTGAGAAACGCTTGGTGGCTTACTTCACTCAAGCGCAGGACGTGGACATCGAGGCGTTGCGCGCCCATCTGCAAGGGCTACTGCCGGAGTACATGGTGCCGGTGGCCTACATGCGCCTCGACGCATGGCCGCTGACCGCCAACGGCAAATTGGATCGTCGCGCACTGCCGGCGCCGGATCTTGACTCACTCGCCACACGGGCCTATGAGACCCCGCAAGGCGAAGTCGAAGCCACGTTGGCACAGCTATGGCAAGACCTGCTCAACGTCGAGCGCATCGGTCGTCATGATCATTTCTTCGAGCTGGGCGGTCACTCGCTGTTGGCGGTGACGTTGATCGAGCGCATGCGCCAGGCCGGTTTGAGCGCTGACGTGCGGGTGCTGTTCAGCCAGCCGACCCTGGCGGCGCTGGCCGCGGCCGTCGGCAGCGGCAAGGAGGTCAAGGTGCCTGCGAACCTGATCGCCTGCGGCTGTGAACGGATTACGCCAGCCATGCTCACGCTGATCCAGCTTGATCAGGAGGCGATTGACCGGGTCGTGGCAACGGTGCCGGGCGGCGCTCGCAATGTGCAGGACATCTACCCGTTGGCGCCGCTGCAGGAAGGTATCCATTACCATCACCTGGCCGCCGAGCAGGGCGATCCCTATGTGTTGAAAATCCTGTTTGAAGTATGCAGTCGGGATCGGCTGTCGGCCTTTGCAGATGCGTTGCAGCATGTCATCGACCGGCACGACATCCTCCGTACCAGCGTGGTGTGGCAAGGGTTCGATTCGCCAGTGCAAGTGGTCTGGCGCAACGCGCCGCTGGCGGTGGATGAGGTGGCGCTGGCAGCCGGGGCGGGCGATGTCGCTACCCTGTTGCAGGAGCGTTTCGATCCACGGCATTACCGTCTCGATATCACCCGGGCGCCCATGATGCGCCTGGTGTTTGCCCAGGACGCGGCCAACCAGCGTTGGGTCGCGATGCTGCTGTTCCACCATATGGCGCTGGACCACACCGCCATGGAGGTGGTGCGGCACGAGATGCAGGCGCATCTGTTGGGCGAGGCCGAGCCGCTGGCCGCGGCTGTGCCGTATCGCAACTATGTGGCCCAGGCTCGCCTGGGCGTGAGCCAAGCGGAGCACGAAGCGTTCTTCCGCGAGATGCTCGGTGATGTAGACGAGCCGACGCTGCCGTTCGGTCTTCAGGATGTGCAGGGGGATGGACGGGATATCGAGGAAGCCAGGCTGCCTGTCGACCTGTCGTTGAGCCTGCGTCTGCGAGCCCAGGCGCGCCAGCTCGGCGTGAGTGCGGCCAGCCTGGTTCACCTGGCCTGGGGGCAGGTGCTGGGCCAGGTGTCCGGCAAACCGGATGTGGTGTTCGGCACCGTGTTGATGGGGCGGATGCAGGGTGGCGATGGGGCTGATCGGGCGCTGGGCATGTTCATCAACACCTTGCCGTTGCGGGTGGATGTGGGCGACCAGGGCGTGCGTGACGGCGTGAAGGCCACTCACGCCCGGTTGACCGGCCTGCTGGGGCACGAGCATGCCTCCCTGGCGCTGGCCCAGCGTTGCAGCGGCGTAGCCGCGCCGATGCCGTTGTTCGGTGCGTTGCTCAATTATCGGCATAGCGCGGTTGACGAGCATTCGAGCGAGACCCTGGCCGGTTGGGAAGGCATCGAGACCCTCGACATCGAAGAGCGCACCAACTATCCGCTGAGCCTCTCGGTGGACGACCTGGGCGAAGGCTTCGGCCTGACGGCGCTGGCCGTACCGCAGATCGGCGCACAGCGGGTCTGTGTCTATATGAACGTCGCGCTGGAACATTTGGTGGAGGCCCTGGAGCAGGCACCGCAGACGCGATTGGACAGTCTGTCGATCCTGCCGGCGGACGAGCGCCAGCAGGTGGTGGCAGACTTCAACGCGACCACTCGCAGCTATCCACGGGACAGCACCGTCCATGGCCTGTTCGAAGCCCAGGTGCAGGCGCATCCCGACGCCGTTGCCGTGGTCCATGCCGGGCATGGCCTGACTTACCGCGAACTCAACGCCAGGGCCAACCGCCTGGCTCGCCACCTGACTGGTCTGGGCACCCAACTGGGCGACAGCGTGGCCATCGGGCTGGCGCGTTCGGTTGACCTGCTGGTCAGTCAATTGGCCGTGCTCAAATGTGCTGCCGTCTACGTGCCGCTGGATGTCAACGCACCGGTCGAACGCCAGCAGTTCATGGTCCAGGACAGTGGCGCACGGTTGGTGCTGACCCTGAGCACGATGGTTGTGCCTGAAGGTGTGCAACGGGTGGACCTGGATAACGTCGAGCTGGATGAATCCGCCGATAACCTCGATCTGACCCTGAGCGCCGAATCAGTCGCGTACATCATGTACACCTCCGGTTCCACCGGAATACCGAAGGGCGTGCTGGTGCCGCATCGGGCGATCAACCGCTTGGTGATCAACAACGGCTACGCGGATTTCAACGCCGGGGATCGGGTGGCGTTTGCCTCCAACCCGGCGTTCGACGCCAGCACCCTGGATGTCTGGGCGCCGTTGCTCAACGGCGGTTGCGTGGTGGTGGTCGAGCAGGATGTATTGTTGGACCAGGAGCGCTTTGCGGCGCTGTTGACCGAGCAGTCGGTCAGTGTGCTGTGGATGACCGCTGGGTTGTTCCACCAGTACGCCGCGGGTTTGATGCCGGTGTTCAAACAGCTGCGTTATCTGATCGTGGGCGGAGATGTGCTCGATCCGGCGGTGATCGGTCGCGTCTTGAAAGACGGCGCGCCGCAGCATCTGCTCAACGGCTATGGTCCGACCGAAGCCACGACGTTCACGACCACGTATGAAATCCAAACCGTGGGCGAGGGTGGTATCCCGATTGGTTGTCCTATCGGCAACACCCGCGTCTACGTGCTGGATGCGAACCAGCAGCCCGTGCCGATGGGCGTGACCGGCGAGTTGTACATCGGCGGTGACGGTGTCGCTCTCGGCTATCTGAACCGCCCCGAGCTGACCGTCGAGAAGTTTGTCGCCGACCCGTTCTGCGCCGATCCGGCGGCCTTGCTCTACCGCACCGGCGACCTGGCGCGCTGGCGCACGGACGGCACCGTGGATTACCTGGGGCGTAACGACGACCAGGTGAAGATCCGTGGTTTCCGTATCGAACTGGGCGAGATCGAGGCGCGGCTGGGCCAGTGCGTCGGCGTGAAAGACGCCGTGGTGCTGGCGCGGCAGGATGAAGCCGGGCCGAAACGCCTGGTGGGTTATGTGATTCCGGAGGCGGACGTCAGCCTGTCGGTACACGACCTGCGCAGCCAGTTGGCAAGCACGCTGGCCGAGTACATGGTCCCCAGCGCCTTTGTGGTGCTGCCATCCTTCCCATTGACTGCCAACGGCAAGTTGGACCGCCGCGCGCTGCCGGCCCCGGATGCCGATGCCTATGCCAGTCGCGAATACGAAGCCCCACTGGGCGAGATCGAAACCACCCTGGCCCGGCTCTGGGCCGAGGTGCTCAAGGTCGAGCAGGTGGGGCGTCACGACCACTTCTTTGAACTCGGTGGCCATTCGCTGCTGGCGGTGACCCTGATCGAGCGCATGCGCCAGGTCGGTTTGAGCGCCGATGTGAGGGTGCTGTTCAGTCAGCCGACCCTGGCGGCGCTGGCGGCCGCCGTCGGCAGCGGCAAGGAAGTCGAGGTGCCGGCGAATCTCATCGAGTCCGGCTGTGGGCGCATCACCCCGGCCATGCTGCCGTTGGTGAGCCTCGACCAGGAAACGATCGACCGGATCGTCGCCACCGTTCCGGGTGGCGCGTCCAATGTGCAGGACATCTACCCGCTGGCGCCGCTACAGGAAGGCATCCTCTATCATCACCTGGCCGCCGAACAGGGCGACCCCTATGTGCTGCAATCGCAGTTCGCCTTTGACAACCGTGAGCGTCTCGACGCGTTCGTCGACGCGTTGCAGGGGGTGATCGACCGTCACGACATCCTGCGCACCAGCGTGGCCTGGGAAGGTCTGGACGAACCGCTGCAGATGGTCTGGCGCAAGGTCCTGCTGGAGCCGCAATGCTTCGAAGCCGATGCCACGGCCGGCGACGTCGCCACGCAACTTGCGAGCCGCTTCGATGCTCGCCATTATCGCCTGGACCTGCGTCGAGCACCGATGCTGCAGCTGGTCTATGCCCAGGATGAAGCCCAGGCGCGTTGGGTGGCGACCCTGCTGTTCCACCACATGGCGCTGGACCACACTGCGCTGGAAGTGGTGCAACACGAGATGCAGGCGCACTTGATCGGCGAGGCCGGGCAGCTGACTGAAGCCGTGCCGTATCGCAACTACGTGGCCCAGGCCCGACTGGGCATGAGCGAGGCGGAACACGAGGCGTTCTTCCGCGAGATGCTGGCTGACGTCGATGAGCCAACGCTGCCCTTCGGGTTGGCACAGGTGCAAGGCGACGGACGCGGCATCGGGGAGGTGAGCGAAGCGCTCGGTCAAGCGCTGAGCCTTCGTCTGCGGACCCAGGCCCGACTGCTCGGTGTGAGCGCCGCGAGCCTGGTCCATCTGGCCTGGGCCCAGGTCTTGAGCATGGCGACCGGACAGAAAGACGTGGTGTTCGGCACGGTATTGCTGGGCCGGATGCAGGGCGGCGCAGGAGCCGACCGGGCGCTGGGCATGTTCATCAATACCTTGCCGGTCTGTGTGCCGGTGGATGAGCAGAGTGTGCGTGACGCGGTCCGCATGACCCACGGGCGCTTGACCGGCCTGTTGGGCCACGAGCATGCGTCGCTGGCCCTGGCTCAGCGTTGCAGCGGCGTGGCCGCGCCAACCCCGTTGTTCAGCGCGCTTCTGAACTATCGGCACAGCGCGACTCAGGTGACTGACGAAGTGCTGTCGGCATGGAGCGGCATGCAGAGGCTGTCCAGCGAGGAACGGACCAACTATCCGCTGACATTGAATGTCGATGACCTGGGTGACGATTTCAGCCTGACGGTCCAGGTGGATGCGCAGCTCAGTGCCCAACGCATCAGTGGCTATATGCAGGTTGCCCTGCAAAGCCTGGTGGATGCCTTGGAGCACGCCCCGCAAACGCCGATGCACAGCCTGACGGTGTTGCCTGCGGCCGAGCGCCGGCAGTTGCTGGAGACCTGGAATGCTTCGGATGCGGTGTATGCCGATGATGCATTGATCCATGGGCAATTCGAGGCCTGGGCGGCGGCGCAATCCGACGCCGTGGCTGTGGTGTTCGAGGACCGCACGCTGACCTACGGCGAACTCAATGCCCGGGCCAACCAGCTTGCCCATCGCCTGCTGGCCCTGGGCGTTCGTCCGGATGACCGGGTGGCGATCTGCGTCGAACGTGGCCTGGACATGATCATCGGCCTGTTGGGCATCCTCAAGGCGGGTGCCGGTTATGTGCCGCTGGATCCGGCTTATCCTCAGGAGCGCCTGGCGTTCATGCTCGACGACAGCGCGCCGGTGGCATTGCTCACCCAGTCGCATCTGTTAGCTCATCTGCCCGGGCTGTCTGCCTCCGTATTGCTGATCGATCAGCCTGAAACAGCGGGTATCGCGCAACAACCGCAGCACAACCCTGGTCTCGAGACGCTGACGTCCCGGCACTTGGCCTATGTGATCTACACCTCCGGTTCCACTGGTTTACCGAAAGGGGTAATGGTCGAGCATCGCAACGTGGCCCGGCTGTTCTCGGCCACCCAGCCGTGGTTCGACTTCGGCCCGCAGGACGTCTGGGCACTGTTCCATTCTTTCGCCTTCGACTTCTCGGTCTGGGAAATCTGGGGCGCGCTGACCCATGGCGGCCGTTTGTTGGTGGTGCCGCAACTGGTCAGCCGTTCGCCACAGGACTGCTACGCGCTGTTGTGCGAGGCGGGCGTCACGGTGCTGAACCAGACGCCAAGCGCGTTCCGCCAGTTGATCGCGGCCCAGGGCGATAGCGACTTGAGCCACAGCCTGCGCCAGGTGATCTTCGGCGGCGAAGCATTGGAAACCGGCATTCTCAAGCCGTGGTACGCCCGGGCAATCAATGCCGGCACGCAACTGGTGAACATGTACGGCATCACCGAAACTACGGTGCACGTGACCTACCGTGCACTGTGTGCGGCGGATGCCCAGTTGGTCGGCGTCAGCCCGATTGGCGGGCGTATTCCCGACCTGCAACTGTACGTGCTCGACGCCCGGCGCGAGCCGGTGCCGGTGGGCGTGGTGGGTGAAATGTACGTCGGTGGTGCGGGTGTGAGCCGCGGTTACCTGAACCGCGACGAACTGACCGCCGAGCGTTTCCTGAAGAACCCGTTCAGCGATGAACCGAACGCCCGCATGTACAAGACCGGCGACCTGGGTCGCTGGCTGGCGGACGGTAGCATCGAATACCTGGGCCGTAACGATGACCAGGTGAAGATCCGTGGCTTCCGTATCGAATTGGGTGAGATCGAAGCAACACTGGCGGCCTGTGCGGGTGTCAGCGAAGCGGTGGTCATCGCCCGCGAAGACGAGCCGGGCGACAAGCGCCTGGTGGCTTATGTCATCGCCAAGGAAGACGTGCAGCCATCCGCTGCCGACCTGCGTGCCGAGTTGTTGGGTTCGCTGGCGGACTACATGGTGCCGAGTGCCTTCGTGATGCTCGAAGCCTTCCCGTTGACCACCAACGGCAAGCTGGACCGTAAGGCCTTGCCGGCACCGGATCGGTCGGCGGTGGCAACCCGTGAATACGAAGCTCCGAAGGGGACGGTCGAGACGACCATCGCCGCGCTATGGCAAGACCTGCTGGACCTGGAGCGGATCGGACGCCATGACAACTTCTTCGAATTGGGCGGTCATTCGCTGCTGGCGGTGAAGTTGATCGAGCGCATGCGCCAGGTCGACCTGAGCGCCGACGTCCGGGTGTTGTTCGGTCAGCCGACCCTGGCTGCGTTGGCTGCGGCCGTGGGCGGTGTCCACGAAGTCGTGGTGCCGGCCAACCTCATTCCCGCTGGCTGCACGCGAATCACCCCGGACATGCTGCCCCTGGCCGACCTGGACCAGGACGCCATCGAGCGGATCGTTGCCACGGTGCCCGGCGGCGTCGCCAATGTGCAGGACATCTATGCCCTGGCGCCGTTGCAGGAAGGCATTCTGTATCACCATCTCGCCGCCGCCCAGGGCGATCCCTACCTGCAATATGTGATGTTCGGTTTCGACAGCTTCACGCGCCTGGAAAGTTTTGCCGAGGCGTTGCAAGCGGTCGTTGCCCGCCACGACATCCTGCGCACCGGTGTGATCTGGGAAGGCCTGCCCGAGCCGGTGCAGGTAGTCTGGCGCGATGCTCGGTTGCAGGTCGAATCGGTGTCGCTGGATCCGGCGGCAGGCGATATCGCCATGCAACTGCACCAGCGTTTCGATCCGCGGCACTATCGCCTGGACATCCGCCAGGCGCCGCTGATGCGCATCGCTTATGCGCAAGACCCGGCGAACCAGCGCTGGGTGGCGATCCTACTGTTCCATCATTTGGTGGACGACGCGACGTCGCTGGCGGTGCTGTCTGCGGAAATCGAGGCGCACATGCTCGACGAGGGGCAGCACCTGTCGGCCTCTGTGCCGTATCGCAACTACGTGGCCCAGGCCCGCCTGGGTGTGAGCTCTGAGGCTCATGAAGCGTTCTTCCGCGACATGCTGGGTGACCTCGACGAACCGACGCTGCCGTTCGGCTTGCAGGATGTGCAAGGCGACGGCAGTGGCATCGAAGAGCTTCGCCAGGACGTCGATGCCGATCTGAGTCGACGGGTGCGAGCCCAGGCCCGTCAGTTGGGCGTGAGCGCGGCCAGCCTGTATCACTTGGTCTGGGCGCAGGTGCTGGGCAAGGTGTCGGGCAAGGACGACGTGGTGTTCGGTACTGTGCTGGTGGGCCGGATGCAGGGCGGCGAGGGTGCCGACCGGGCGCTGGGGATGTTCATCAATACCTTGCCGCTGCGGGTGAACCTGGGGCAAACCGCTGTCGGTGCGGGCGTGAAGGCGACCCATGCACGCTTGACCGCGTTGCTCGGCCATGAGCACGCCTCGTTGGCCCTGGCGCAACGTTGCAGCGGCGTGGAAGCACCGACGCCGTTGTTCAGTGCCTTGCTCAACTACCGCCATACCGGCGCGCTGACCTCGACCGAGGCGCTGTCGGCCTGGAGCGGTATCCAGGTGCTCGGTGGTGAAGAGCGGACCAATTACCCGTTGACCTTGAACGTCGACGACCAAGGCGAGGCATTCAGTTTCACGGTCATGACGCCGGCACGCATTGGTGCGCAGCGCCTGTGCGGCTACGTGCAACAGACGCTGGAAAGTCTGATCGTGATGCTGGAGCAGACACCTGAAGCGCCGTTGCATCGGTTGTCCATCCTGCCCCACGACGAACGCCGCAAGTTGCTGCTGGAATTCAATGCCAACGAAGCCGATGACCTGCAGCAATCGTTCATTCACGAGCTGTTCGAAGCCCAGGCGCATCGCACGCCTGAGGCCGTGGCGGTGGTGCATGGCGAACAACGCCTGAGTTATCGCGAGCTGAATGCCCGGGCTAATCGGTTGGCGCATTACCTGCGTAAACAGGGCGTACAGCCGGATTCGCGGGTGGCGATCTGTGTCGAGCGTAGCGCGGACATGGTGGTCGGCCTGCTGGCGGTGCTCAAGGCCGGCGGTGGCTATGTACCGCTGGATCCGGCTTACCCGGCGGATCGCCTGGCCTACATGCTGGAAAACAGCGCACCGATTGCCGCACTCACGCAAGCCCGGACCAGGGGCCTGCTGTCCCACGGGGCGGTGCCACTGATCGACCTGGATGCCGGTGTCTGGCAGGACGAACCGGACCACAACCCGCAGGCAACGGATCTGACGCCGGGCCACCTGGCCTACGTGATCTACACCTCTGGCTCCACCGGGCTGCCAAAAGGTGTGATGGTCGAACATCGCGGCTTGAACAACCTGCTGGACTGGTACCTCGACGACCTGGCCTTCCATGCCGGCGATGCGGTGCTGCTGGCCTCGTCCTATAACTTCGACCTGACCCAGAAGAACATCCTCGCCCCGTTGATGGTCGGCGCCTCGTTGCACCTGGCCGAAGAACCGTTCAACCCGAGCGCCATCGTCGCCCAGGTCGCCGAGGCCGGGATCACCCACCTCAACATGTCCCCCAGCGCCTTCCACGCCCTGGTGGATGCCGACCGGCACGAAGCACTGGCCTGCCTGAAACGGGTGGTACTGGGCGGCGAGCCGATCCAGGTCGCCATGCTGGAAAAACTGCCGCTGCCACGGCCAGCGATCATCAACAGCTACGGGCCCACCGAGTGCAGTGACGTGGTTGCCTGGCACACCGTCGATCCCGATCTGGACACCTACCGCAACCGCTCGATTCCGATCGGCCGGCCGATCCGCAACATGCAATTGCATGTGCTGGACAGTTACGGCCAGTTGGTGCCGGTGGGCGTTCCCGGTGAGATCCACATCGGTGGCGTCGGCGTGGCACGCGGTTACCTCAATCTGCCGCAGCTCAGCGCCGAACGCTTCATCGCCGACCCGTTCAGCGAGCGGGCCGATGCCCGCCTGTACAAGACCGGCGACATTGGCCGCTGGCTGCCCGACGGCACCCTGCAATACCTGGGGCGTAACGACGATCAGGTGAAGATCCGCGGTTTCCGCATTGAACTGGGGGAGATCGAAGCCAGGCTCGCCCAGCACGAGGTGGTGAAGGAGGCCGTGGTCCTGGTCCGTGAAGAGGTGCCGGGCGACAAGCGCCTGGTGGCCTGGTTCACCGCCTGTTCGCCGGACGAAACGACGGACATCGAGGCACTGCGTGTCTACCTGCTGGCACACCTGCCGGCCCATATGGTGCCGATGGCCTACGTGCGCCTCGACGCATTGCCGTTGAGCCCTAACGGCAAGCTCGACCGCAAGGCGTTGCCGGCACCGGATCTGACGTCGGTCATCACCCGTGGTTACGAAGCCCCGATCGGCGAAACCGAAATCAATCTGGCCCGCCTGTGGGCCGAGGTCCTCAACGTGGAACGCGTTGGCCGTCACGATCACTTCTTTGAGCTGGGCGGGCACTCTTTGCTGGCCGTCAGCCTGATGGAGCGGATGCGCCAGGAGGGCATGGAAGCGGATGTACGGACGCTGTTCGAGCAACCCACGCTCTCGGAATACGCGGCCATGACAGAAAAAATGGAGATTGTCCTGTGAGTGTGATCGAACTGTTGGCGACATTAAAAGAAAAAGACGTACAGCTTTCGGTCAACGGCGACCAGCTCGTTGTACGGGGCCGGAAACAGTCATTGAAGGAGCCGGCGGTACTGGCCTTGTTGCGAGAGCACAAAGCCAAACTGATCGAGTTGATCAACAGCGGCGAGTATGACGACGGCAAGACCGCTGAGGTCGACGTTCC
This sequence comes from Pseudomonas sp. FG13, assembly GCF_057809755.1. NCBI lineage: Bacteria > Pseudomonadati > Pseudomonadota > Gammaproteobacteria > Pseudomonadales > Pseudomonadaceae > Pseudomonas > Pseudomonas sp. FG13. Next base: position 13,322 of record NZ_JBMDKO010000063.1, on the reverse strand, counting down.
TGCCAATGGCATTGCTGTCGATTGCGCTCGGATCACGCCAGAAATGCTGCCGCTGGTCACACTGGATCAACCGACCCTCGATCGCGTCGTCGCCACGGTGCCGGGCGGGGCGGCCAATGTGCAGGATATCTATCCGCTGGCACCCTTGCAGGAAGGGATTCTCTATCACCACTTGACCGCGACCCAGGGCGATCCCTATGTCCTGCAGGCGCATTTCAGCATCAGCAATCGCGAGCGTCTGTCGGACTTTGTCGATGCCCTGCAACACGTGATCGATCGCCATGACATCCTGCGCACGGCCATCGTCCGCGAGAATCTGGAGGCACCGCTCCAGGTGGTCTGGCGCCAGGCTCGACTGGGCGTCAAGGACATCAGCGCCGAGCTGGCCGAGGGCGACGTCCTTACGCAACTGCAAGCCCGTTTCGACCCTCGTCACTATCGCCTGGATCTCAGCCAGGCACCGCTGCTGTTGCTGGTGTGTGCCGAGGACCCCGCCAACCAGCGCTGGGTCGCCATGCTGTTGTTTCATCACATGGCTCTGGACCATGCCGCATTGGCGGTCGTGCAGAACGAAATGCAAGCCTGGTTGATGGGGCAGGCCGGGCAGTTGCAGCCGGCTATCCCTTACCGTAACTATGTGGCGCGAACCCGCCAGGCGGGTCAGCGCCAGGCCGATGAGGCGTTCTTCAGCAAGATGCTGGGTGATCTGGATGAGCCGACCTTGCCGTTCGGCCAGCAGGATGTGCTGGGCGACGGCAGCGACATCGAAGAGCACCATCAACCGCTGAGCCAGGAGCTCAGTCGCCGGGTGCGGATGCAGTCGCGTCAGCTCGGGGTCAGCGCGGCAAGCATCTTCCATCTGGCCTGGGCCCAGGTGCTGGGCTGCGTCTCGGGGCGTGAAGATGTGGTGTTCGGTACCGTGATGCTGGGGCGCATGCAGGCCGGTGAAAGCCTGAGCCGGGCGCTGGGCATGTTCATCAATACCTTGCCGTTGCGGGTGGGCGTGGGCGCGCAGAGCGTGCGCGACGGGGTGAAAAGCACCCATGGCTGGCTGAGTGCCTTGCTCAGTCATGAATATGCCTCCCTGGCCCTGGCACAACGGTGCAGCGGCGTGGCGGCACCGGCGCCGCTGTTCAGCGCACTGTTGAACTACCGCCACAGCGCGGGTGCGGACCAGGTTCCCGGGCCGGAAGTGCTCCAGGCCTGGGAGGGTATTGAAGCCCTGAGCGCGCAGGAACGGACCAACTATCCGCTGATCCTCTCGGTGGATGATTTCTCCGATGACTTTGCCTTGGAGGTGCAGGCGAGCGGGCAGATCGGTGCACAACGCATCTGCAATTACATGCAGGCGGCGCTCGAGTACTTGATCACCGCACTGGAATGCGCTCCGGAGTCACTGCTCAACGACCTGTCGGTGCTGCCGCAGGAGGAGCGCGAGCGAGTCTTGCAGTCATTCAACCACACCGATCGCGCTTATCCGCAGGCGCAAACGGTTCATGCCTTGTTCCAGGCGCAGGCGCAGGCCCGTCCGGATGCGCTGGCGGCGGTACAGGCAGGACAGACCCTGACCTATCGGGAACTGAACGCCAAAGCCGACGGCTTGGCCCGGCATTTGGTTGACCTTGGCGTGCGGCCCCAGGATACGGTGGCCATCGTGCTGCCGCGCTCGCTGGACCTGTTGATCAGTCAACTGGCGATCCTCAAGTGCGCGGCGGTCTACCTGCCGCTGGACGTCAATGCACCCGCGGAGCGCCAGCAGTTCATGCTGCAGGACAGTCGGGCCGTGCTGGTGTTGACCCACGGTACCGAGAGCCTGGCCGATGGCGTGCGGCGGGTGGATCTCGATAGCCTCGACCTGGAGGGACTGCCGACCTGGGACGGGGCGCCGCCGCAGTCGAGTGAAGCACCGGCCTATATCATGTACACCTCCGGCTCCACTGGCACACCGAAAGGCGTGCTGGTGCCGCACCGGGCCATTTCCCGGCTGGTCATCAACAACGGCTATGCCGACTTCAACGAGCAGGATCGCGTGGCGTTCGCTTCGAACCCGGCTTTCGACGCCAGCACCCTGGAAGTCTGGGCACCGTTGCTCAATGGCGGTTGTGTGATTGTGGTGGAGCAGGACGTATTGCTGTCCCAGGAACGGCTGCCAACGTTCCTGCTTGAACAGTCGGTCAATGTGTTGTGGATGACGGCGGGGCTGTTTCACCAGTACGCCGCCAGCCTGATGGCAGTGTTCAGGCAACTGCGCTACCTGATCGTCGGCGGCGATGTGCTGGATCCGACCGTGATTGGCCGCGTCCTGGAACACGGCGCACCGGAGCATCTGCTCAACGGCTACGGACCAACGGAAGCCACCACCTTCTCGACCACCTACGAGATCAAGTCGGTCGACGCGGGCAGCATTCCGATTGGTCGTCCGATCGGCAACACTCGGGTCTACCTGCTGGACGCCCAGCATCGGCCCGTGCCCCACGGTGTACCCGGCGAGTTGTATATCGCCGGCCTGGGCGTTGCGAACGGCTATTTGAACCGGCCGGAGCTGACCGCCGAGAAGTTCATCCCTGATCCGTTCAACCCACAGGCCTTGATGTACCGCACCGGTGACCTGGGGCGCTATTTACCAGACGGCAACATCGAATACCTGGGCCGGAACGACGGTCAGGTGAAAATCCGCGGGTTCCGCATCGAGCCGGGCGAGATCGAAGCCCGACTGGCACAACACGAGAGCGTAAAAGACGCGGCGGTACTGGTTCGTGAAGACGTGCCGGGGGAAAAGCGCCTGGTCGCCTACTTCACATTGCAACCGCCTTGCGACAACGTGGATATCGAAGCGCTGCGCACCCACCTGCAAACCCGCTTGCCGGATTACATGGTACCGGCTGCCTATGTGCGGCTCGATGCCTTGCCACTGACTGCCAACGGCAAGCTCGATCGCAAGGCCTTGCCGATGCCGGACCAGGCGTCGATCCTGACGCGCGGTTATGAGGCGCCCGTGGGCGAAACCGAAACCCTCCTGGCGAAGTTGTGGACGCAGATCCTCAATGTCGAGCGGGTGGGGCGTCACGATCACTTTTTCGAACTGGGCGGTCACTCCCTGCTGGCGGTCAACCTGATCGAGCAGATGCGCCAGGTCGGCTTGAGCGCCGATGTACGGGTGTTGTTCGGCCAACCGACCCTAGCGGCACTGGCCGCGGCGGTGGGCAGCGGCAATGAAGTCCAGGTGCCGGCCAACGGTATCGCTCCCGGTTGTGAACGGATCACCCCGGACATGTTGCCCCTGGCCACATTGACCCAGGACGCTATCGACTGGATCGTCGCAACGGTGCCGGGCGGTGCCGCGAATGTCCAGGACATCTACCCGCTGGCGCCCCTGCAGGACGGTATTCTTTATCACCACCTCTCGGCGCAACAGGGCGACCCCTATGTGCTGCAGGCGATGTTCGCCTTCCAGGACAAGCCGCGCCTGGATGCCTTCGCGCAAGCGCTGCAAGGCGTGATCGATCGCCACGACATTCTGCGGACTTCGGTGCTGTGGGAGGGGTTGGAACAGCCGATGCAGGTGGTCTGGCGCAAGGCCGTCCTGAGCGTCGAACCGTTCGATGCACAAGCATCGGATGGCGACGTCGTGGCCCAGCTGCATTCGCGCTTCGATTCCCGTCATCATCGCCTCGATATCCGCCAGGCTCCGCTGATGTGTCTTCGATTTGCCCATGACCCGCTCAACGAGCGCTGGGTGGCGATGCTGTTGTTCCACCACATCGCCCTGGACCATACCGCGTTGGACGTGGTGCAACAGGAAATGCAGATGCACCTGCTGGGGCAGCAGGAACAATTGCCGGCAGCGATGCCGTACCGCAATTACGTGGCCCAGGCGCGGCTGGGTATCAGCGAGGAACAGCACGAGGCCTTTTTCCGGGACATGCTCGGTGATGTCGATGAGCCGACGCTGCCCCTCGGTTTGCAGCAGGTGCAGGGTGACGGTCGCGGTATCGAGGAAGCGCGGCTCGCGGTGAATGCCGATTTGAGTCGCCGTCTGCGGGCCCAGGCACGCCGGATGGGCGTGAGTGCGGCCAGCCTTCACCATCTGGCCTGGGCACAGGTGCTGGGGCGCTTGTCCGGGCGCGAGGAGGTGGTGTTCGGCACCGTACTGATGGGGCGGATGCAGGGCGGCGAAGGCGCCGACCGGGCCCTGGGGATGTTCATCAACACCTTGCCGCTGCGGGTGATGCTGGATGAACAGGGCGCGGAGGCCGGGGTCAAGGCGGTCCACGAGCGGCTGACTGCATTGCTTGGTCATGAGCATGCTTCGCTGGCCCTGGCGCAACGTTGCAGCCGCGTCGCGGCTCCGGCCCCGCTGTTCAGTGCCTTGCTGAACTATCGGCACAGCGCCGCCGGGGTCATCTCGGCGCAGGCCACGGCCGCCTGGCAGGGCATGGAAGCCCTGGACAGCGAAGAACGCACGAACTATCCGCTGGCGCTGTCGGTGGACGACCTGGGCGACGGCTTTTCCCTGAGTACCCTGGTGTCGCAAGGCGTTGGCGCAAGCCGCATCTGTGCGTATATGCACACCGCGCTCGAGCGGTTGGTGCAGGCGCTGGAGCAAGCGCTGAAAATCCCGCTCAACCGTCTGGAAATCCTGCCGCAGGTCGAACGCGACCAGTTGCTGGTGGACTTCAACGCCACCCGGCGCATCTATCCTCAGGACGAGACCGTGCTGGCGCTGTTCGAGGCCCGGGCGGCCCACTTGCCGCAGGCAATTGCGGTGAAACATGGACAGCGGCAAGTGACTTATGGGGAGCTGAACGCGCAAGCGAACCGCCTGGCCCATCACCTGATCAATCTTGGCGTGCGACCGAACGACTGTGTGGCGATCTTGTTGCCGCGTTCGATCGATCTGCTGACCAGCCAGTTGGCCATTCTCAAGTGCGCGGCGACCTACGTCCCGCTGGACCGGAATGCTTCGCTGGAGCGGCAGGGATTCATGCTCGCGGATTGCCGGGCGTTCTTTGTATTGACGTCCAGCAGCGAGTCGATACCTCCGAACGTGCGCCGCGTTGACCTGGACACGCTGGAACCGCACGGGGCCAGCCACAATCCAGGGCTTGAACAGTCCAGCGAGTCGATTGCCTACATCATGTACACCTCGGGCTCCACGGGGCAGCCCAAGGGCGTACTGGTTCCACACCGGGCAATCAATCGGTTGGTGATCAACAACGGTTATGCCGACTTCAATGAGCATGACCGGATCGCCTTTGCCTCCAATCCGGCGTTCGACGCCAGTACCATGGACGTGTGGGGCGCGCTGCTCAACGGTGGGCAGGTGGTGGTGATCGACCATGAGACGCTGCTTGAGCCGGCACGTTTCGCCCAGGTGCTGAGTGACTCGGGGGCCACGGTGTTGTTCGTGACCACGGCGATCTTCAATCAGTACGTGCAACTGATTCCTGAGGCCATGGCTGGTCTGCGTATTCTGCTGTGCGGTGGCGAACGGGCCGATGTGGCGTCGTTCCGGCGCCTGCTGAGCCTGGCGCCGGCGTTGCGCCTGGTGCATTGCTATGGCCCGACTGAAACCACCACCTACGCCACTACGCTGGAAGTGAAGGCGGTGGCCGAAGACGCGCAGAGCGTGCCGATTGGCGGACCGATCTCCAATACCCAGGTGTACGTGCTGGACGCGCGTCAGCAACTGGTTCCGTTGGGTGTCGTCGGCGAAATCTACATCGGCGGCAAAGGCGTGGCGAAGGGGTATCTGAACCGCCCCGACCTCACTGCGGAGAAATTCATTGCCGATCCGTTCAGCGACGAGCCTGGTGCGTTGTTGTACCGCACGGGCGACCTTGGCCGCTGGTTGCCGGAAGGCAGCCTGGAGTGCCTGGGGCGTAACGACGATCAAGTGAAGATCCGGGGTTTCCGGATCGAACTGGGTGAAATCGAAGCCAGACTGGTCACCTGTGCAGGGGTGCAGGATGCCGTGGTGATGGTGCGGGCCGATGAATCGGGCGAGAAACGCCTGGTGGCCTATGTCGTTGCGCAGCCGGAAGTCATGTTGACTGTGGCCGGGCTGCGGGAGCAGTTGTCCGCAACCCTGGCCGAGTACATGGTGCCCGGCGCGTTCGTGTTCCTGCCGCTTTTCCCTCTGACACTCAACGGCAAGGTGGACCGCAAGGCGCTGCCCGCGCCGCATGCCGAGGCCTACGCGAGCGAAGCCTACGAGGCGCCGCAGGGGGAAATCGAACAGACCCTGGCCGGCTTGTGGGTGGACCTGTTGAAGGTGGAACGGGTCGGCCGTCACGATCATTTCTTCGAACTGGGCGGTCATTCGCTGCTGGCGATGAGGTTGATCGAGCGGATGCGTCAGGCCGGTCTGTCGGTAGACGTGCGCGACCTGTTCAGCCAGCCAACGCTACGGGCATTGGCCGCTGCGGTGGGTGGGCATCGCGATGTGGTGGTACCGGCCAATGCCATTGTCGAAGGTTGCGAGCGGATCACGCCGGACATGTTGCCACTGGCCATTCTGAGCCAGGAGGCCATCGACCGGATCGTGGCGAGCGTGCCGGGTGGTGCGGGCAACGTCCAGGACATCTACCCCCTGGCGCCGTTGCAGGAAGGCATCCTGTATCACCATCTGACCGCAAACAGAGGTGACCCCTACGTGTTGCAGACGCTGTTCGGTTTTGATGACCGCAGTCGTCTGGACAGCTTCGCCCAGGCGTTGCAGCAGGTGATCGATCGCCATGACATCCTCAGGACATCGATGGCTTGGGAAGGGCTCGACGAACCGGTGCAGGTCGTGTGGCGTCGGGCGCAACTCAGCTTCGAGGCATTCGAACCGGAAGCTGACGGCGCAGAAGTTGTTGCACAAATGTATGAGCGTTTCGATGCCCGTCATTACCGGCTGGATATGCGCCAGGCGCCGTTGTTGCGCCTGGTGTTCGCAGAAGATGTCGCCAATCAGCGCTGGGTAGCGATGCTGTTGTTCCATCACTCGGTGCTGGACCATACCGCGCTGGAGGTGCTGGAGCGGGAAATGCAGGCCCACTTGCTCGGCAGGGCCGACCAGTTGGGTGCTGCGGTGCCTTACCGCAACTACGTGACCCAGGCGCGCCTCGGCGTCAGCCAGGAGGAGCACGAAGGGTTCTTCCGCGACATGCTTGGCGATATCGATGAGCCGACGCTGCCGTTCGGCCTGCGGGATGTGCAAGGTGACGGTAACGGCGTGGAGGAGGTAAAGCTGGCGCTGGAGGCGGGGCTGTGTCGTCGTCTTCGTGGCCAGGCGCGGCAGTTGGGTGTCAGTGCGGCGAGCCTGATGCATTTGGCCTGGGCACAGGTGCTGGGCCGTGTCAGCGGACGCGACGACGTGGTCTTCGGCACGGTACTGCTGGGTCGGATGCAAGGCGGAGAGGGTGCCGATCATGCGTTGGGCATGTTCATCAATACCCTGCCGTTGCGGGTGAGCCTGGTTGGGTGCGGTGTGCGGGAGGGTGTGAAAACCACGCATCAACGGCTCACCGCACTGCTCGGTCATGAGCACGCTCCGCTGGCCTTGGCCCAGCGTTGCAGTGGCGTGGTAGCGCCGACGCCGCTGTTCAGTGCCATGCTCAATTATCGCCATTGCTCGGTCGAAGTCACCGCGCAGATGGTGTCGGCGTGGCAGGGGATCGAGTCCATCGGTGGTGAGGAACGTACCAACTACCCGTTGACGCTGGCCGTGGATGATGAGGGCGAAGGGTTCAGCCTGGTGGTGCAGGTGGCGCGCGGAATCGGTGCGCAACGCATCGGTGAGTACATGCAAACCACCCTCGAAAGCCTTGTAACCGCACTGGAGCAAGGATCCGACACGCCGCCGTACGAGCTGGAGAGCCTGCCGGCGGTCGAGCGCCAACATCTGCTGGAAGCGTTCAACGCTACGGCCGTCGACTATCCGCAAGGGTTGACCTTGCACGGTCTGTTCGAAGCGCAGGCACTGGCGTCACCAGACGGCATTGCAGTGGTGGCTGACGCAGAGCAGCTGAGTTACGCGCAGTTGAACCACCGTGCCAACCAGATCGCCCACCGGTTGCTTGCCCTGGGCATTCGCCCGGATGACCGGGTGGCTGTCTGCATGGACCGCAGCACGGACATGGTCGCGGCGCTGCTGGGCATCCTGAAAGCGGGCGCTGCCTACGTGCCGCTCGACCCGGATTATCCGGCCGACCGTTTGGCCTACATGCTGGAAAACAGCGCCCCAGCCGTGGTGCTGATCCAACGCGCCTTGCAGGCGAGCCTGCCCGCGACCAACGCCAGGGTGATGGTGCTCGAAGAGCAAGACTTCGCCACGCAGCCAAGCGGAAATCCACAGGTGCAAGGCCTGCGGGCCGATCACTTGGCTTATGTGATTTACACCTCCGGCTCCACCGGTCTTCCCAAAGGCGTGATGAACGAGCATGGCGCGGTGGTCAACCGCCTGTTGTGGATGCAGGATGCCTACACGCTGAGCGCCGCGGACGCGGTGTTGCAGAAGACCCCGTTCAGCTTCGACGTCTCTGTGTGGGAGTTCTTCTGGCCGCTGTTCACCGGTGCCCGGCTGGTGATGGCGCGTCCGGGCGGGCACCGCGACCCGGCGTACCTGCGCGAAGTGATCCAGACCCAAGGCATCACCACGCTGCACTTCGTGCCGTCGATGCTGGACGTGTTTCTGGCCCATGGCGAAGCTGGCGAGTGCGAGGGGTTGCGCCAGGTGATGTGCAGTGGCGAAGCCTTGCCGGGGCATCTGGTACGGCGCTTCAAGGCGCAATTGCCACAAACTGCGTTGCACAACCTGTACGGCCCGACCGAAGCGGCCGTGGACGTGACGGCGTGGGACTGCTCCGGCGCCGAGACACCGGACAGCACGCCGATCGGCAAGCCGATCGCCAACACCCGGATTTACCTGCTCGACGCCCATGGCCAGCCGGTGCCCATGGGCGTGGCCGGGGAGATCTACATCGGTGGCGTCCAGGTGGCGCGGGGTTATCTGCACCGTGCGGAGTTGACGGCCGAGCGTTTCCTCGTCGACCCGTTCAGTGACCGCCCGAATGCCCGAATGTACCGCACCGGCGACCGGGGGCGTTATCTGGCGGACGGCAACATCGACTACTTGGGGCGTAACGATGACCAGGTGAAGATCCGTGGCTTCCGTATCGAACTCGGCGAGATCGAGGCCAAGCTTGCCCAGCACGGGGCGATCAAGGAAGCCGTGGTGCTGGCTCGCGAAGACGTGCCGGGGGCCAAGCGCCTGGTGGCGTATTTCACCGTGCACGGTGACGAGCACCGCGTCGAGATCGAAAGCCTGCGAACTCAGTTGCAAGGGCAACTGCCGGAATACATGGTGCCGGCAGCCTATGTGCAACTTGAGGCATTGCCGCTGACGCCGAATGGCAAATTGAATCGCAAGGCGCTACCGGCACCGGACCTGGCGTCGGTCATTACCCGTGAGTACGAGGCGCCGCAAGGTGAAGTCGAAGTCGCCATTGCCGGAATCTGGCAGGATTTGCTGGACCTGGAGCGGATCGGTCGCCATGACAACTTCTTCGAGTTGGGCGGTCATTCGCTGCTGGCGGTGAAAATGATCGAACGCATGCGCCAGGCCGGTTTGAGCGCCGATGTGCGCGTGCTGTTCGGCCAGCCGACATTGGCTGCATTGGCCGCTGCGGTTGGTACGTGCACGGACGTCGTGGTGCCGGTCAACCGGATCCCGCACGGTTGTTCGCGGATCACTCCCGCCATGTTGCCCCTGGCCGACCTGGACCAGGAGGCCATCGAGCGGATCGTTGCCACGGTGCCCGGCGGCGTCGCCAATGTGCAGGACATCTATGCCCTGGCGCCGTTGCAGGAAGGCATTCTGTATCACCATCTCGCCGCCGCCCAGGGTGATCCCTACCTGCAATATGTGATGTTCGGTTTCGACAATTTCACCCGCCTGGAGGATTTTGCCCAAGCGTTGCAAGCGGTCGTCGCCCGCCACGACATCCTGCGCACCGGTGTGGTCTGGGAAGGCCTGGCCGAGCCGGTGCAGGTGGTCTGGCGTAACGCGGAGCTGGGTGTGGAAGCGGTACCGCTGGACCCGACGGCAGGCGATATCGCCATGCAACTGCATCAGCGTTTCGACCCGCGGCACTACCGCCTGGACGTGCGCCAGGCGCCGATGATGCGAATTGCCTATGCGCAAGATCCGATGAATCAACGCTGGGTGGGCATCCTGCTGTTCCATCACCTGGTGGACGATGCCACCTCCCTGGCGGCGCTGGCGGCGGAAATCGAGGCGTACATGCTCGGGCAGGCACAGCGTTTGCCAATATCGGTGCCGTATCGCAATTACGTGGCCCAGGCCCGCTTGGGCGTAAGCCGTGAGGCTCATGAAGCGTTCTTCCGCGACATGCTGGGTGACCTCGACGAACCGACGCTGCCGTTCGGCTTGCAGGATGTGCAAGGCGACGGCAGTGGCATCGAAGAGGTTCGCCAGGACGTCGATGCCGATCTGAGTCGACGGGTGCGAGCCCAGGCCCGTCAGTTGGGCGTGAGCGCGGCCAGCCTGTATCACTTGGTCTGGGCGCAGGTGCTGGGCAAGGTGTCGGGCAAGGACGACGTGGTGTTCGGTACTGTGCTGGTCGGCCGGATGCAGGGCGGCGAGGGTGCCGACCGGGCGCTGGGGATGTTCATCAATACCTTGCCGCTGCGGGTGAACCTGGGGCAAACCGCTGTCGGTGCGGGCGTGAAGGCGACCCATGCACGCTTGACCGCGTTGCTCGGCCATGAGCACGCCTCGTTGGCCCTGGCGCAACGTTGCAGCGGCGTGGAAGCACCGACGCCGCTGTTCAGTGCCTTGCTCAACTACCGTCATACCGGGGCGACGACGTCGACCGAAGCGTTGTCGGCCTGGGAGGGTATCCAGATACTCAGTGGCGAGGAGCGCACCAACTATCCGCTGACCTTGAACGTCGATGACCAGGGCGAGGCATTCAGCTTCACGGTCATGACGCCGGCACAGATGGGCGCACAACGCATCTGCGGTTATGTGCAGCAGGCGCTGCAAGGCCTGATCCGAATGCTCGAGCAGACACCGGGGGCACCACTTCACGATCTGCCGATTCTGCCGGCAGCGGAACGTGAGCAACTGCTGGTGGCGTTCAACGCCACCGAGGCCGAGTATCCGCTGGAGCAGACCGTCCATGGGTTGTTCGAAGAGCAGGCGCAGCGCACGCCGGATGCGCTTGCAGTGCTGCATGGCGATCAGCGTCTGAGCTACGGCGAACTGAATGAGCAGGCCAACCGCTTGGCGCATTACCTGCGCAAGCAGGGCGTGCGGCCGGATTCACGGGTGGCGATCTGTGTCGAGCGTGGCCTCGACATGGTCGTGGGCTTGCTGGCGATCCTCAAGGCGGGCGGCGGTTATGTGCCGCTGGATCCGGCCTATCCGGCGGATCGGATTGCCTACATGCTGGAGGACAGCGCGCCGGCCGTGGTGCTGGCCCAGACGGCGACCCTTGGGTTGTTGGTCGATGCAACGATGCCGGTGATCGATCTCGGTAGCGGGCGCTGGCAGGACGAGTCCGTCTCGAATCCGCAGGTGCCTGAGCTGACCTCGGCGCATCTGGCTTACGTGATCTACACCTCCGGTTCCACCGGTTTGCCGAAAGGCGTGATGATCGAACACCGCAACACGGTGAACTTCCTCACCTGGGCCCATCGTTCGTTCGATGCCCAAACCCTGTCGAAAACCCTGTTCTCGACCTCGCTGAACTTCGACCTGGCGGTCTACGAGTGCTTCGCGCCGTTGACTAGCGGCGGCAGCATCGAGGTGGTCACTAATGTGCTGGAACTGCAACACGGCGAGCACGACATCACCCTGATCAACACCGTGCCGTCGGCGCTCAAGGCGCTGTTGGAGTCCGGTGGGCTGGGCGAGGGCGTGGACACGGTCAACGTGGCCGGCGAAGCGCTCAAGCGCAGTCTGGTGGAAACGCTCTTCGAACAGACTTCAGTCAAGCGTCTGTGCAACCTCTACGGTCCTTCGGAAACCACGACGTACTCCAGCTGGGTATCGATGGCTCGCGAAGATGGGTTTGCCGCGCATATTGGCAAACCGGTCGCCAACACCCAGTTCTACTTGCTGGATGAGCACAAACAGCCGGTGCCATTGGGTGTTCCTGGGGAAATCTATATCGGAGGTGCCGGTGTGGCTCGGGGTTATCTGAACCGAGATGACCTCACCGCCGAACGCTTCCTGAAAGATCCATTCAGTGCTGTTCCAAACGCCCGCATGTACAAGACCGGCGACCTCGGCCGTTACCTGCCGGACGGCAACATCGAATACCTGGGCCGCAACGACGACCAGGTGAAGATCCGTGGTTTCCGCATCGAACTGGGCGAGATCGAAGCCAAGCTCGCTCAACACGACGCGGTGAAGGAAGCGGTGGTACTGGCCCGTGAAGACGTTCCGGGCGAAAAACGCCTGGTGGCCTATTTCACTCAATCGGAAGCGGTGGATATCGAGGTTCTGCGCAGCTATCTGCAAGGGCAACTGCCGGCCTACATGGTCCCCGTGGCCTACGTGCACCTCGATGAACTGCCCCTGACCCCCAACGGCAAGCTCGACCGCAAGGCCTTGCCGGCACCCGATAGCAGCGCATTTTCCCTGCGTCTTTATGAAGCCCCCATGGGTGACACCGAGATGAAGCTTGCCGCGCTGTGGGCCGAGTTGCTGAAGGTCGAGCGCGTTGGTCGCCATGACCATTTCTTTGAACTGGGCGGACACTCGTTGTTGGCCGTGGCGCTGATCGAACGCATGCGCAAGGAAGGCATGGAGGCCGATGTCCGTGTGTTGTTCGGTCAGCCGACGCTGGCGTTGGTGGCCGCGGCGGTGGGGCAGGTACAACGCATCGAAGTGCCCGAGACGAAGATTCCGGCGCTCACGCGCCAGCGACGCATCTGAACCCTGGGAGCCTGTCTGCTGGCGTCGATGTTGGCTGGGCTGACGTCATCGCGAGCAGGCTCGCTCCCACAGTTTTCCGCGGTGCCGCGCAAATCCTGCTGACAAATCCCTCTGTGGGAGCGGGCAAGCCCGGCTCCCACAGGTCTGGCGGTGTCCGCAAAGGCCAGCTCACCCCAAGTCCAATGTGGGAGCGAGCCTGCTCGCGATAGCGGAGTGTCTGTCACGCAGATGTTGGATGTGCCACCGCCATCGCGGGCAAGCCTGGCTCCCACAGGTCCGGCGGCGCTCGCAAAGGCCGAGCTCTGCCCAAGTCCAATGTGGGAGCAACTGTCTTACCTTGCCGCCCATCACCGCCATTCAGTGCCGTCTC
>NZ_JBMDKO010000062.1:0-27520 GCF_057809755.1 Pseudomonas sp. FG13 | reverse complement strand
AGCCAGAGCGAGTACCGCTCACAGATCGCGGCCAACGGTTTCAACTTCAAGCAGACCGGCGACAGCCAGAACCATCAGTTGCGGATCGAGCGGGTGATCTATCGCGACGCCCTGAGCAAGACTTCCCTCAACACTGGGCTGGCCTACCTGCGCAGCAACAACTTCATCGAAGACAGCAAACTGGCCCTGAGCAGCAATCGCCTGAGCGAAGCGCAGTTCGGTATCAACCACGGCCGCCGGGTGGGCAGTGCCTTCGTCAACCTGGACCTGGGCATGCAACAAGGGATCGGCGCCTTCGATGCCCAGGCCAACCACGACCCGGCACCCGGCCAGGCTGACGCCCGCTATCGCAAATACACCGCCACGGTCAGCTATTTGCAACCGTTCAAATTGTGGGACGAGTCTTTCAGCTTCAGCAGCTTGATGACCGGCCAGCGCAGCGAAGACGTGCTGTTCAGCCCGCAGCGCATGAGCCTGGGCGGAGAGTCTTCGATTCGTGGCTACAAGGACCAGTCGTTGGCTGGTGACAACGGTGGCTACTGGCGCAACGACTTGCGCTGGAGCCGCCCGGTGACCCTGGAATGGCTGCGTCCGGTATTTGCCGAATACGGCACCAGCCTGGGATATGACCAGGGCGTGATCAGCGGGACCCGCTACAACGGCGATCAGCACGGGCGCATGTCGAGCAACTCGCTGGAACTGTTCGCCCGTGGGCAGCACCTCACCACCAGCGTCACCTTCGCCCACTCCCTGGAACGCCCGGATGCGCTGACCGAGCGTGAAGCGCCGATCTATTTCCGCGTTGATCTATCCATTTAATTCTGTTGCAACGAGACCTGATCATGGACGACCGCCAATACGCCTTGCTGGCCCGCCAACCTTCTGCTGCCCTGCAAAACCGCGAACGGTTCTGCGGCATGCCCAAGCGCGGCCTGGCGTTCCTGCTGGCCAACGTCATGTTCTGGCAACCGATGTGGGCCCAGGCCGACGGTATCGTCGTCAGTGCGCCGGGCACCAGCCTCGGCCAGGCGGGCAATGGCGTGCCCATCGTCAACATCGCGCGCCCCAACGGTAATGGTCTGTCCCACAACCAGTTCACGGACTACAACGTCGGCAGCAACGGCGTCATCCTCAACAACGCCACGTCCCGCACCCAGTCCACGCAACTGGGCGGTATCATCCTCGGCAACCCGAACCTCAACGGCGCGGCCGCCACCACCATCCTCAACGAAGTCAACGGCGGCAGCCCGAGCCAGTTACGTGGCTACACCGAGGTGGCGGGGCAGTCGGCCCACGTCATCGTCGCCAACCCCTACGGCATCACCTGTAACGGCTGCGGCTTCATCAACACCCCCCAGGCAACTTTGACCACCGGCAAACCGGTGGTGGAAAACGGCCAGGTGAGTCGCTATCAGGTCGACCAGGGTAGCGTCACCGTCGAAGGCGCGGGCCTCAACGCCAACAACGTCGACCGCTTCGAAATCATCACCCGCAGCGCCAAGATCAACGCCGAGATCCAGGCCAAGAACCTGACCATCGTCGCCGGTCGCAACGACGTCGATGCCGCCAGCCTCAATTCCACCGCCCGCGCCGACGATGGCAGCACCAAACCGCAACTGGCCATCGACTCCTCGGCCCTGGGCGGCATGTACGCGGGCGCCATCAAGCTGGTGGGTACCGAGGCCGGTGTCGGCGTGAAGCTGGACGGTAAATTGATCGCCAGCGGTGGCGATATCCAGCTCGACGCCAACGGCCATCTGAGCCTGGCCGACACCTCAGCCACCGGCGCGGTCACCGCCAAGGCCGCCAGCGCCAACGTGCAAGGGGCGGTCTACGGTGCCAGCGTCAACATGCAAACCAGCGGCGCACTGGATGTGCAGCAGAACATCGCCGCCCGTGACCGGATCAGCTTGAGCAGCGGCGGGCAGTTGACCAACAACGGCGTCATCGAAGCTGGGGTCAATGCGGACAACACTCGCAATGCAGGGGGCGATGTCAGCCTCACCGCGCAGAATCTCAACAACAGCGGCAAGAGCGTGATCGCCAGCCGCAACCTGACGGCCAATGTGGCGCAAACCCTGAACAACCAGGGCGGGACTTTGAGTGCTGGGCAGGCCAGCACGGTCAAAACCGGAACCCTGGATAACCGGAACAGCGGTCGGGTACTGAGCAACAAAACGCTGACCGTGACCGCCGACACACTCTTGAACACCCAAGGCGTCGTCAGCAGCAATGGCAACCTCACGGCCACTGTCGGGCAGTTGAATAACCACGCCGGCGAAGTCTCCAGCGCCGCGACCACCCAGCTCACCGGTAGCACCCTGGATAACAGCGACGGCCAGCTCACTGGCGACGTGGCACTGAACATCGGTTTGATCGGTGCCCTGAACAACCAGAACGGCGTGCTGGGTTCCGGTGCGATGCTGACGGTCACTGCTGCCAGTCTGGACAATACCCTAGGGGGAAGTCTGGTCAGCGACGGTAGTCTGACGGCGCGTATCGGAGGTCTGTTCGATAACCGGCAAGGTAGCGTCGGGGCGAAAGGCGTCGTTGATGTGCAGTCCGCTCGCCTGGACAACCGGGGCGGCAGCCTGACCGGCAACGACCGCTTGACCCTGCGCAGCGATACCCTGGACAACCGCGCCGGCAAAGTCCGTTCCGCCAAGGACATGCAACTGACAGTCGTCGAGCTCGACAACCGTCAACAAGGCTTGCTCAGCAGTCAGGCGGCGCTGCGCGTGGATGGCACGCAACTGAATAACGCCGGCGGCCTGCTCAGCGCCGGCGGCCCGGTGCGCCTGGAAACCACTGGCGTTGATAACACCGGCGGGCGTATTTCCAGCAAGACCGACCTCACCGCAAACGTCGCCCAACTGACCAACCAAGGTGGTGAACTGGTTGCCCAGGGTTTGCTGACCGTCAGCGGCCAGAGCCTGGATAACCGCAACGGCGGTCTGGTAGGCGCGACAAAAGCGCTGAAACTCGACGTCGATGCCGTGGACAACCGTGGCGGGGAGATTTCCAGTTCGCTCGGCATCGACATCGACGGCCAGCGCCTGGACAACAGCGACAACGGCAAGGTCCTGGCTGGCACCGACCTGGGCCTGAAAGTAGCGGCGATCATCAACCAGACCAAGGGCCTTCTGTTCAGCACCGGCACCAGCACCGTCACCGGACAAAGCCTGGACAACAGCGGCGGCAGCCTCGTCGCCCGCCAAGGCCTGGACATTCGTCTCGACAACGCCTTGACCAACATTGCCGGCCTGATCAGCAGCGAAGGCACACTGACGGCCAATACCGGCAGCCTCGACAACACCGACGGCAGTCTCACCGGTGTCGGCGCGTTGGCACTCACCACCGTCGGCGCCCTGGTCAACCAGGGTGGTTCCATCACCACCGATGCCGGCCTTACCGTCACCAGCCAGAGCCTGAACAACCAGCAAAACGGCTTGCTCAGCGCCAAAGGCGCGACTCGCGTCACCACCGGCACTTTCGACAACACCCAGGGTGGGTATCTGGTCAGCGGCGACACCCTCGACCTGACCGCCAGCCAAGTCAGCAACGGCGCTGCCAGTCGTATTGCCAGTGACAAGGCACTGACCGCCAGTGTCAGCGGTTTCGATCAGCAGGGCGGTGAGCTGTTCAGCAAGACCTCCTTGAACCTGGACCTGAACCACGGCCAGTTAAACAACCTCAAGGGCGTAATCACCGCGCCGGTTCTGGTGCTGAAGAACCTCAAGAACGT
The DNA here is from genome assembly GCF_057809755.1 of Pseudomonas sp. FG13. NCBI lineage: Bacteria > Pseudomonadati > Pseudomonadota > Gammaproteobacteria > Pseudomonadales > Pseudomonadaceae > Pseudomonas > Pseudomonas sp. FG13. The sequence continues at coordinate 23,775 of NZ_JBMDKO010000062.1, read as the reverse complement.
CGACAACCGGGGCGGCGAAATCTCCAGTGCCCAGGCATTCACCCTGGCCGCGCAAAACCTGGACAACGGTGACGGCAAACTCATCAGCAACCAGGCCCTGACCCTGCGCATCGATCAAGTGCTCAACAGCGTCAAGGGGCTGATTTCCGCGCAATCCCTCGACAGCCACAGCGCTAGTTTGGACAGCACCGGTGGCCTGATCAGCAGTCGTGGCGCGCTAGTCCTGAGTGTGGACGGGCAATTGCTCAATCGCGATGCTGCCGTGATCGCCGATGGTGATCTGCACATCGAGGCCGCGAGCCTGGACAACACGGCCGGTCAGATTGCCGGCAAAGCCGCCGTTACGGCCGATGTCGCCAGCGTCAACAACCAGGGCGGCCAGATGATCGCCCTCGGCAGCCTGACCCTTACCGGCACGTCGCTGGACAACCGCCACGCTGGGTTGGTCGGCGCCACCGACGCGCTGACCCTGAAGGTCGATTCGATCGATAATCGTGGTGGTGAACTCTCGGGTCAGGCAGACATTTCCCTGATCGGCAATGCTCTGGACAACAGTGATGGCGGCCAGGTGCTCGCCAGCGGCGCATTGGCCTTGACGGTGAAGGACGTCCTCAACCGCGCCAAGGGTCAGTTGTCGGGCAAGACTGGCCTGAGCCTGACGGGCAAGACGCTGGATAACAGCGGCGGTTTGGTGTTGAGCCAGAAAGACCTTACCGTCGACCTGTCCGGCGACATGAATAGCACCCAGGGTGTACTGAGTGCCGAAGGCGCGTTGACGCTGACGGCGGCCAGCCTCACCAACACCCTGGGCAGCGTCTCCAGTGCCGGCGCCCTGGGACTCAAGCTCGACAATGCCTTGCTCAACCAGGGCGGCGAGATCGTCACCGACGCCGGCCTCACGGTCAAAAGCGCCAGCCTCGACAACCGCAATAGTGGCACCATCAGCGGCAAGCAAGGCGTGCTGGTCGAGACCGGCGCGTTCGACAACAGCCAGTCCGGCCGCCTGACCAGCGCTGCCAGCCTCGACCTGACCACGCAAAAACTGACCAACCAGAACGGCGGCCGCATCGCCAGCAACGGCGCACTGACCGTCAGCGTCACCGATCTGGACCAGCAGGGCGGTCAACTCTTCAGCAACACGGCCCTGACCCTGGACCTCAACCAGGGCCAGTTGAACAACCAGAACGGCCTGATCAACGCACCGCTGCTGATGCTCAAGAACCTCAAGGGCGTCAACAACGACGGTGGCGAGATCTCCAGCGCCCAGGCGTTCACCCTGGCCGCGCAAAGCCTGGACAACGACAGCGGCAAACTGCTGAGCAACCAGGCCCTGACCCTGCGCATCGATAACGCCCTGACCAACCTCAAGGGCCTGATCGCCGCGGCTGCGCTGGACGTCGAAGCCGCGAGCCTGAACAACAGCGGTGGCACCCTGACCAGCCGCGCCAACCTCGACCTGGCCCTCAGCGGCCAGTTGAACAACCAGGGCAACGGGCTGATCAGCGCCACCGATGCCTTGACCGTCACCACCAGCGGCCTGAACAACCAGCAAGGCTCGTTGCTCGGTAGTGCCATCGCCATCGACTTCGGCGCCGCCACCGGCGACCTCAACAACAGCGCCGGCCTCATCACCACCGCCGGCACGCTCAGCCTCAAGCACCTACGGGACTTGAATAACCAACACGGCGAGATTTCCAGCAGCCAGAGCCTGGACCTGAGCGCCCGCGACCTGGACAACAGCGCCGGCCAACTGATCAGCAACGGCGTGCTGACCCTGGGCGCCCGCGACGTCATCAACCAAGGTGGTCTGCTGTCCGGCTTCAAGGGCCTGGGCCTGACCGCTGCAAGTCTGGACAACCGCAACAGCGGCACCCTGTCGAGCCGCGACGAGGACGTCAGCGCCACCCTCAGCGGGGCGCTGCTCAACGGCAATGCCGGCGCACTGGTCGGCAAGAAACAACTGACCGTCAGCGCCGCCAGCCTGGACAACGGCGGCGGCATCCTCTCCAGCGGTGGCGACCAGACCCTGACCGTCAGCGGCGGTCTGCTCAACAACGCCCAGGGCGGCTTGATCGACAGCGGCAATGCCCTGGTCATCAACGCCATGACCCTCGGCAACGCCGGCGGCACCATCAACGCCCAGAATGCCCTGAGCTTCACCGGCACCGGCCTGGACAACACCGGCGGCCAGTTGATCGGCAACGCCGCCGTGACCCTCGACCTGCTCGGCGCCCTGACCAACACCGACGGCAAACTCGCCAGCGCCGGCCCGCTGCGGGTCGAGCGCGCCACGCAGATCACCAACCAGGGCGGACAGATCGCCAGCCAGGGCCTGCTGACCTTGCTCACCGCTGGCCTGGACAACCGCAATCGCGGCACCGTCGCGGCCAATGATCAACTCACTTTGACTTCCAGCGGCACGGTACAGAACGACGCCGACGGCCTGATCTACAGCCAGAACGGCGCCGTGCAGATCGACGCCGCCAGCCTCACCAACGGCAAGGGCACCGTGCAGAGCCAGGGCGCCATGACCCTGACCGTCACCAACGACCTCGACAACCAGAGCGGTCGCCTCCAGGCCAAGGCCGGCGACCTGATGGTCGTCGCCCGCAACCTGGACAACCGTGGCGGCGTGCTCGCCAGCCTGCAGGGTTTGCTCACCACCCAACTCAGCGGCGTGCTGAAAAACGGCTACGACCTGAACAACAACCGCCAGGGCGGCATCACCCAGGCCCAGCGCCTGAACCTGATCGCCCTGGGCGGCCTCGACAACTACGGTGGACGCCTCTCGGCGCAAACCGGCGACGCCACCGTTACCACCCGCAACTTCGACAACCGCAACGGTGGGCTCTACGCAAAGGGCAAGGTCAGCGTTACCGCCAACGATTTCGACAACAGCGGCGACAACGACGGGCAGATTGCGGGTAGTCAGATCGATCTGAACCTCACCGGTGCGTTGAACAACCGCCTGGGCATCATCGAGAGTGACAGCACCCTTGCGATCAAGGCGGCGAGCCTGGATAACCAGACGGGGCAGTTGCGGGCGTTGGGTGTCGGTGGCAAGACCGAGTTCCAGATCGGTGGGCTGTTCGATAACCGCAACGGTACCTTGGAAACCGCCAACACCGACCTCACGCTGGGCGCCGCCAGCTTCCTCAACACTGCTGGCAGCCTGCTGCACGTGGGCACCGGCACGTTCGACATCTCCACAGCAAATCTCATCGCCGCCGGCGGCACGCTCGTCACCCGTGGCGGCCTGACCATCAGCACCGACACGTGGAGCAACAGCGGCGTCATCCAGGCCGGGCGCCTGAACGTCAACGTCAACAACTTCACCCAGACCGCAAGTGGTCAACTGCTGGCCTCCGACAGCTTCACCGGTAGCGGGGTCAACTGGTTCAACGAAGGCCTGCTTGCCAGTAATGGCAGCGTGAACATCGACCTGAGCGGCGCTTACTGGGGCGCTGGTCGCCTGAGCAGCCAGGGCTCCCTGGGGCTTGGCGCCGCGCAAGTGAGCCTGAACAGCGTCAACTCCAGCATCGCTGGCGGTGGCAACACCACCGTCAACGTCAGTGGACAACTGGATAACGCCGGTCGGCTGACCTCCGCCGCCAACCTGGTGGTCAACGCCGGTGGGGTGAACAATTTCGGGACGTTGGGCAGCGCTCAGGGGCTGACCGTCACGACCGGTTTACTGACGAACAATCAAGGGTTGATCTTCAGCGGCGCCGACATGGGCCTGCGGGTCGACACGCTGAACAACCTCGACGCCAATATTTACAGCCTGGGCAACCTCACCGTTGACCGCAACGGCCAGGGCGCGCTGGCGAGCAGCATCCTCAACCGGTCCGGCTCGATCCAAAGCGACGCCAGCATGAGCCTGGCGGCCAGCACGATCCAAAACATCCGGACCTTGCTGACCGTAGGCAACGGCGGTATCTACACCGCCAAAATCTACGAAATCGCTTGTATCGAGGGCTATAACGCCGGGGATTGCAGCGGCAAGCAGAACCATGTCTGGGAGTTGCTGCAACGCGAAAAAACCGAAGTCACCGCAGCCAGCGCGGCTTCTAGTATTACAGCGGGTGGCAACCTGACCCTGCGTGGCGGCGATCTGCTGAACCAGAGCAGCACCATTGCCAGTGGCGGCAACCTGACCGCGTCACTGGCCAACCTGACCAACAGCGGCGTCGAAACCGGCGAGACACAAACCACCCGAGTATTCCGTTCCGAACGAGTGAGCGGTGCCGGTGCCTGGTACACCGCGGCCAGCAACTTCACCAATAAGTACTGGTATGAAAGCGCTGGCTATAACGTCAATAACCTCAGTGGCCTTGAAGCGGGTATCGCCAGTTTCATCGGCATGACGGAAGCCGAGCTGAACCTGGGCAAGACCACCCAACTCGCCGGCGGCGACCAAAGCTACGCAGCCGTAATCCAGGCCGGTGGCGCGGTCAACATCTCGACCCAGAACAACATCGACAACAGCGTCGTACGCCCGGGCTACAGCTACATTGGTAGCGGCCCACGCACCAGCACGGCGGCGGCAGGCAGCCAATACTCGACCCGCATCACCCTCAATCAACAACTGCCCCCCAACCTGGCGCAACAGCAGGTCAACCCGGTCGCCTTGCCCGGTTTCAGCCTGCCCACCGGCCAGAACGGCCTGTTCCGCCTGAGCGGGCAGGGTAGTAGCACGCCGGCCGCCAGCGGCCCGCAGAGCTGGACCCTGAGTAGCGCGAGCCTGACGACGGCCCAGCGCCAACAGGTACTGCCCACCGGCCAGGCGCGGAATCCTGATGTAGGGAACATCACCCAACCCACCGCCAGCAGTCTCGACCTGAGCGTCGATGACAGCCAAACCGCCAACATCGCCAACCAGGCCAGCAGCCTCGACACCAGCACCTCGGGCGCTACCGTGACAGGCACCTTGCCCGGCCGTAGCGCCGACTTCACGCTCAACCGTGTCCAGGGCCTGCCCACCAGCACTGTGGCGGCCAACCCGCACAAATACCTGATCGAAACCAACCCGGTGCTTACCGACCTCAAGAGTTTCATGAGCTCGGACTACCTGCTGCAGAACCTCGGCTACGACCCGGACCAGAGCGCCAAGCGCCTGGGCGACGGCCTCTACGAGCAGACCCTGATCCAGCAAGCCGTGGTCGCCCGCACCGGCCAACGCTTCATCGACGGCCAGACCTCCAACGAGGACATGTTCAAGTACCTGATGAACAACGCCATCGCCAGCAAACAGGAACTCAACCTGGCGCTGGGCGTAAGCCTCACCTCCGAACAAGTCGCGGCCCTGACCCACGACATCGTCTGGATGGAAAACGCCGAGGTCAACGGCGAGCAAGTCCTGGTACCGGTGCTGTACCTGGCCAACGCCAACAATCGCCTCGCGGCCAACGGCGCGTTGATCCAGGGCAGCGACGTAACCCTGATCGCCGGCAAGGATCTGAACAACGCCGGCACCCTGCGCGCCAGCAACAACCTGTCGGCCAAAGCCACCAATGACCTGGTCAACAGCGGCCTGGTGGAAGCTGGTAACCGCCTTGACCTGCTGGCGGGCAACAACCTCGTCAACAAGGCCGGCGGCATCATCGCCGGACGCGACGTCACGCTTACCGCCACCAACGGCGATATGATCAACGAACGCACCGTCACCACCCACGAAAGCGACAGCGGTTACCGCAGCGAACGCACCGACTTCATCGACAGCGCCGCCCGCATCGAAGCCGCCAACAACCTGACCATCAACGCCGGGCGTGACATCAACAATGTCGGTGGGGTGCTGAAGAGCGGTGCCGACACAACCCTGAGCGCCACCCGCGATGTCAACCTCACCTCGGCCGAACGCGTCGCCAGTGGGACCCGCGGTCTGCATCGTGATGAAGACATCAAGCAATACGGCTCCAGCCTGGACATCGGTCGCGACCTGACGGCGAAGGCAGGGCGTGATCTGACGGCGGTTGCCAGCCAGATCGATGCCAAGCGCGATATCAGCATGAGCGCGGTGGGTGATCTGACGTTGGCGTCGGCGGCGGATGAGCAGCATTCGTATGGGAAGACCAAGAAGGTTACGGCTCAGGAAGACCATGTGAGTCAGGTGTCCACCAGCGTGACGGCGGGTGGGAATGTGGCGCTCAGTGCCGGGAAGGATCTGGAGTTGATTGCCAGCAAGGTCAATGCTGGGGATGAAGCCTATCTGGTGGCGGGCGCGAACCTGGTGCTGCAATCGGCCGAGGACTCGGACTACAGCTTCTATAGCAAGACCAAGAAGTCGTCTTCCGGGAAGAAATTCCGGCTTGATGAGACCAGTTCCGTAACCAACGTGGCCAGTTCGGTGACGTCCGGTGGCAACAATGTGTTGAGCGCCGGCAATGACCTGACGATCAAGGGCAGTAACGTCACGTCGGAAAAAGGCAGTGTTGGCCTGGGTGCCGGCAACGACGTGGAAATTCTCGCGGTCACCGATTCCAACAGCGCACGGCACGAGCGCAAACAAAGCAAAAGCAGCTGGGGTGGCTTGAAGTCGAGCAAGGTCCAGGACCAGTTGACCGAAACCCAGACCACCGCCGTCGGCAGCATGATCTCGGGCGACACCATCGCCGTCGTTGCCAAACGCGATGCCACTGTCACCGGCTCGGCATTGGTCAGCACCGACGACCTCACGATACGTGCGGGACGTGACCTGACCATCGACGCGGCAGAAAACACCTTTTCCCGCACCCAAATGCACAAGGAGAAAAATCGCGACCTGACGGGTGTATTGACGGGTAACAACCTGGGCCTCGATGACATCACCGGCAACCAGCACCTGTCGATCAGTAACCAGAAACACAACGGCACGGCGTCACAAACCACGTTAACCGGCAGCACCATCGGTTCCAGCAAAGGCAACGTCAGCCTCGTGGCGGGTGGCGACCTCAACGTCATCGCCAGTGACTTGGTCAGCACCAAGGACATGAGCCTGCGTGGCTCGAATGTCACCATCGCAGCGGGCATGGAAACGGCGACGCAAAGCACCGTCGACAAGGCCAACAGCCTGGCGGTTGGTCGTGTCGTCGGTGGTGCGATCATCGATACGGTCAACACTATTCGCTCCTCCGTCGAGGCCGCGAAGGATACGGATGATCCTCGCCTCAAAGCGGTGAAACTCGCCCAGGCAGCCTTGGCGGCCTACAACCTCGGCGGTATGACGGAAGACGCGAATGCCCAGAAAACCGGCTTCGCCGATAAACAGGGCGGCACTGCGAGCAACGGTTCGCTGATCAAAATCGGCACCGAACTCGCCAGCACCCACAGCAAAAGCACCAGCGACTACGCCAGCCAAACCGCCAAGCAAAGCACCCTCAATGCGGGCAGCACCTTATCCATCATTGCCAATGGCAATGCGGCGGCAAACGATGGTGATCTCCACGTTATCGGCAGCAGCATCAAGGCGGGCAACACGTCGTTGCTTGCCAGTAACAACATCATCCTGGAGAGCGCGCAAAACACCGCCGATTGGTCCAACCACAACAGCAATAACAAAACCGCCATTGGTGCCAGCTTCAACATCGGCCAGCAAAACGGCTTCACCCTGGACCTGGGCGCCCAGCTCGCAAAAGGCATGGGCAACGGCAGCTCCGTCACCCAGGTCAACAGCACGGTGAACACCGGTTCGCTGTTGCTGCGCAGTGGTGGCGACACGACGTTGGCAGGGGCTCAGGTCCATGCCGACGAAATCAAGGCGCTGGTCGACGGCAACCTCAACATCGTCTCCCGTCAGGACACCCAGGACCAGAAGAGCAAACAAAGCAGCGGCGGTTTCGGCGCCAGCATCTGCATTCCACCGTTCTGCTACGGCACACCTGTCGCGGCCTCGGCAAACGTGGCTGCGGGCAACATGAACAGTGAATACAAAGCGGTTACGGACCAGACCGGTCTCTTCGCCGGCAAGGGCGGCTATACGGTCGATGTCGGCAAGACCACCACCCTCGAAGGCGGTGTGATCGCCAGCGATGCTTCGGTCGACAAGAACACGCTGATCACCGACCGGCTCATCGCCACCGATATCAAGAACGTCAGCGAAATCCACGCCCAATCCGCAGGTGCCAGCATCTCGGGCAGCTATAGCGGCGCCGGCGCTTCAGCCTCGATGGGTGGGTTGTACGGGATCTCCCTCAGTGAGTCGGATAAGAGCCACACGCGTAGTGCCGTGAGCGAAGGCACGATCATCGTTCGCAATCCGGAAGGTGCGAAAGATGTGGTCGGGTTGAACCGCGACACGGCGAATGCCAACGAGAAGCTTGATAAGCCTGATGAAGAGGCAATGAAAGATCGAATCGAGCTGGTGAAAAGCTCGGTGGAGTTGGTGAAGGGCGTAGGTGACGCAATTGCTGCGGCGAAGATTGAGGAAGCTAAGAATTCCAATAGTGAAACATTCAAAGCCGCACGGCAAAAGTTGCTCGATAACGGCGTCGTTAACCCAAGTGATGAGCAAGTCTTCAAGCAGGCTCAAAGTGATTATGGCGTTGGCAGTAGTTTCCAAAAAGCCAGCCAGGCAGTCACAGCCATCGTTCAAGGACTGGTGGGTGGAAGTATTGGCGGTGCTATAGGGGGCGCAGCTGCGCCTTATCTGGCGCAAACGGTCAAGGACATGACCGATGGGGATACAACAGCCAACTTAATGGCTCATGCGGTTTTGGGGGCTGTGATCGCGAGAGCTGGCGGTAACTCGGCTTTAGCGGGCGCAACGGGGGCTGTTGCTGCCGAGGTGACCGCACGCCTGATCCGGAACGAGCTCTATGCTGGAGTGAGCGACGAAGAGCTGACACAAGAGCAGAAACAAACCATTTCTGCGTTAGCCACATTAGCTGGAGGTATTGGCGGAGCAGTTACGGGCAAGGATGCTCTGTCCGCCGTGGCATCTGCTCAGATCGGGAAGAATGCGGTAGAGAACAACTTCCTGAGTCCCGCTGATCAGACGTTACTGGACAAACTAAGGCAGCAGAGGTTGAGCGGCGATACTCGCGTCTCGGTTGCCAAGAAACTGGTCGAGCTAGATAGGTTGGATCAGATTTCCAACGCATTGCTGGAACGTTATCGTCTGCACAGCGACACGATGTCCGAGGCTGACAAGGCACAGCTCAACGCCTACCTGCAGGAGTACACCTACGCATTGATAAATGCTTATGGCCCAGAAGCGGCACAAGCAAAAATCAACGCGATGACTCGGAGCGGGCCATTAAAACAAAGCGATACCGTCGCCTATGCTAGCTACGGAGCGGATAAGCAAGCTTCATTGGATAGGCTGTACCCGGGCGGAATCATTGATCAGATGGGGCGCCCATTAAGCCAGAACGAGCAGCTTTATCTTGATTCACTTGGCACTCTGCGTATCAACCAGGATTACCAAGCGCTTGCTGACGTAGGGACCCCGGCTCTGTACCTGATGAGCGGCAGCCTGGGCGCGGGCATCCGTCTGCTCGCTGCCGAAAGTGGGGCGCTTCAGATCGCGTATGGTGGGGTACAGGCCTATCAAGGAGATGCGTGGGCGGCCGCTGGCAATATTGTGATGGGGGCTCTGAACGTTGTAAGTTCGGGGGTCGCCGGGGGGGTGAAAGGGGCGGGAGTTGGGGGAGCGGTAAAAGAAACCGGTACCCTTACAAGTGGGGCAAAAGGAGGCTCTTCAGAAACAGTTCCCTACTTCAGGGTTGAGGGAGGTGGGTCCGGAACACAAACCAGCCAATACCGCATCAGTGCAAATGATGATGGAACCATCAGCATCAATCCTGGGTGCACGGGCCAACTTTGTGTGAGCGTAGGTAATGCTGACCATTCCATTTACTATTTGACGAACAGACGGCCTGATGGTTCTGTAGTGGTCTTCGACGTTGATGCGGCTCTTCACAAGGAAATTATGGACCGGGTAATCCCTCAGCGGCCCGTTGTTGGTATTCCGAAAGATCCTGATGCGCCGAAGAGGGTAGACAAAGGCCAGCCCGGTTACTCCCTTGAGCTGCCAAAAATGTGGGAGTCGTTACTCGAAAAACACTCGAGTAACGCTCGTGTTTATACACAAGAGGAATTTTTCAAGGAGTTTAAGCAATGACGGTGAGTCAATCAGTGTTTGAGGATCTTTGGGGAGGGGAGAAAAGTGTCTGCTTTTTCGTGCACTCCGGAAAGTGTTATTGGGTTGTGGATGAGAAGTACAATTTTTCTCTTGATGCAGAGAAAGACTATCGCGCCTATCTTGAAGATGGCGAAATAACCAAAGAGCAATATGAGCAGTCTTGCAGAAGTTTCAGAGGTGGCATTCTGAAAATGACGGCGGAAAATTTCCCACAGTATTTGAAAAATTCAAGTGGAAAGATTTTATCTCCAAGTGATTTAAGTGATTTTATAGGCGCGGATTTCGAGGTTTTTGAAAAGATTGAATATTATTTTTTAACCGGTGAAGGTTTGACCCAAGATTTGTTTAAGCGTGCCAATGTAATTCATTCCAGATTTCCTAGGTTCTACATAAATTTTGACAGAAAAATTTTTATGCACATGGATGACGCGCGTGTTCATGAAAGTCTGGCTTATCCAGACTGGATCGCTGAATGCTTTGATTTTAGCTTTTTGATTCCGGCTAGCGAGCGGTATTGGGTGGTGGCGGGAAATGACTATTGGAAACTTCGGTTTGTATAAGCGAGAAGGTGCATCCTTATTAGGGTGGGTCACGATTGTTTGGATTAAAGTCAGCTATTTTTCAGAAGCGGGGGCAGACCAAGTTTTCAAGTTCGGTCTTCCATCTGGGGTAATTAGGTCTTGGTAGTTAATAATTTGCTGCATAAATCGCATTTATGATCGGGCGTCGAGTTTGGCTGGATGCTTACGGCGACCGGGGAATTACCCAGTTTTATAGCTAGAAAACGTGGTCTGTCCTCGTTTTCCACTGTAGGGTTTAAAGGCGGGCCTATCATGTCTGAACAACTAAAGCCGTTCGTGGGGGATGCTGCTTCTGAAGTTTTTTGAAATATGGCGGGGGCAGGTATGTCAGAAGTTGTAGGGGATAAGGTTAAATCTATTGGTGATAAAAAATGAAGCCGAAAAAAGTCGGGGTGTACCTGTTAGTCGTACTGATTCTATATGCCATGGCATTATTTTATGTGGTGGGGTTGAGTGGTAGTCTCTTTGGTGCACTGATTAATTATTTTAAGCATGGTGTGTGGGTCTTCGATGAGAATGATCTGTTGGTGTCGCTAAGGTTTTCTCTTGTTTATGGGGTTTGGGGAGGGGTAGGGGTTTGGGTTTTTTCAAAAATTGAAGATCGTAAAAAGAAACGGAAAAATAATGAAAGAAATTGAGTTTGATAAGTCGGGCTTGCTATGGTTTCTGTGGGTATCGCAATTCGAGCAGTCAATGAGAAAAAGTGGACAGGTTTATTAGAGTCTGTAAAATCCAGAACAGGAGCATAGGTGCTGAAATGAATGACGTAATTGCAGTTTGATAGGCTTTTCGATGTGGCTATGGCGGCCTTTGGTGAAGAGTTACAGACTTCTTATGGGATGTGTTTACTAAGTATTATAGGATTTGTAAAAAAAGCATTTGGAATATAAAAGGTGTTTATAAATAGATTTAAGTTGATTCTAATGTTTGGCAAGTCGCCATTTTGATGTTGTGGTATTTTGCATGCGGAAGCTTCAGTGGTCAGGAATTAAGGGGTTTGTAATAACATAAATTAACCTTTGTGGGGTCACTCGTAGTGAGGCTTTGTGAAGTATGTTAACTGAATATGATGAGTTTTGGCCTGATGCGGACTTTTATGATACTACGACATGAATTAGTCACGAGCGCGTAAAAAATGACAGAAAAGGGGGCAAATTTGAATGGCACTTGCTTAACGTGCTCAGCATGCCCATGTTTTCCTGATATCTGCCTTAGCTAACCGACGTGATTTGGTCAGCAAGGGGTAGACCTGGGATCTTCGTTATATAGCTCGCGGCTCGACAGGGGCAGGTCGGTTTCCAAACCCAATGCTGCTCCGTTAAACAAGCCGCATTGGACCATTTATCACCTCAAGCGCCTTGACTTCCCGGCGCTTCCAAAACTTTCACCACATCGTCAATGACGGCTTTGCTCATATCCTGCAAATAACACGATGCCCAGGCATACCGATCCGTGTCGCGAATCATCGCTGCGTCTTCAGCCAAAAGCTTGGCGACGTGGAGCAGGTCGGAGGCGTGGGACAGGGCTTCGCCGATGGGTATCCCACCGTTGACTCGGAAAAGCGGGCGGTCGGAGTGGAAGGAAAAAGGTGTTAGGCCTACGGTTTGAAGTCTTGTGGATTTGGTGGCGAGGGGCGCGTTGTAGTTGCTGATCCGCTTGCTGTTAACTTTAATTCTTCACCATCAAAAAATAATTTACGTATGATTGATTTGTTGATACAGGCGGCGCAGAAGAATGGACCATTTTAATGAGGGGTAAATATATGGCTTCGACGGTCCCGTCTGCGGCAAATGAGCTTCTTCGTAAGCTTGTCGGCAAGCAAATTACTAAATTTATTCGGTATAGCTGGTGGGATGCCTCGGAAGTTTCAACTCATTGCGGTGTCGAGGATAATATGGCCTTCTCATTAACGGCCGGACCATTAGTCATCTATTTTGAGTGCGACATGGTTCTTGGCTTTTCGAGTGATCCCTCTCTGAATAGCGTCATTATTTGGGATGAGGCTGCGAGAATCGCAAGCCAAAGTTCGAGCTCATTGGAAAGTGACAATGAGTTGTTCTCTATTTCTGTGGCTGGACGGTTTGCCACTACTTTCTGGAAAGACCTTGTTGGAGCTCGGGTAAGTGGTATTACAATACTTAAACGAGCGCAGATGAATGCGAAGGCGGAGCAGCGCCCCAGCGAAGTAGGCCTGCGTTTTGATATTTGTGGGGGTAGAAGCTTTATCTTATCCCATGGGTTGCATGATGACTCTGATGATTTTTCAGTGCTGGAAGTATCGCAAGTGAAATCGGTCGGTCTCGAGGAAGTATCATTAAATTGATGGTGTTGTACAAGAAGTCAAAAGACGGAAAGCCGGGGGGCATGTGTTCTAAAGTTGTTAACACGGTTTTCAAGTTTATGGAAAGATTGTGGCTAATGCAGACTTGGTTGGGCGATTTGTGGCGCAGGAATTAAATGCTAATGTTAGGGCGGTTTTAAAAGAGGCGCTCTGGCAAAGAAGTCAATCCGATGAAGTTGTAGCTAGGCTGTGTGAATTCAATTGCTTTGATGTTGAGTTTGATTTTTTGAGAGGTTTGGTGGTTGTCCAAGATGTCTTAGACTCAGGGCCAGAAAGTAGCTTGGAGATGCTTCTCTCAGACTTTATTTTTCTCTGTGGGTTAGAAGGATACTGAGAGAAGGCGTATGTTTTTTATCTCTGCCTCGTTGAAAGCTTTCATGGATAATCTGGTAGTGCGCTCATTTGACAGGTATGAGTCTAGAGCAGATTATTGCTTTGCAAAAGGGCGGCGATGGCGAGGGATCGTAAGATCGATCTAGAAAAAATAAATCTGTCCCCCTTCTTCTACCTTTTTCTATCTTTGGGGTTCTGGGGATTCCAAACCGATAAAGTAGGCTGATATGTACTCTCGACAGATATTGGATTTAGGCGCTAAATTTGAAGGTCGTTTGGAAGCTGTTTTTCTGGAGGGGGCGTTAGATTATATAAAATATAATGAGGAAAAATTAGCTTTGGAAATTCTCTGTGAGCATATTTGCGAATATGATGTTGTCTTATCTGCTGATGAGCTAAGGGAAATTCGGTTGTTGGCCTCAGTCATGGGGTTTGATATTGAAAAAGCTCCTTTTAAGTATCTGCGGGCGTTGACGAAGCTTGAAAACTAACAGTTCGTCAGGGACAGGCCACGATTAAGTTGGCTGAAAAACGGTTTGCCTTTTCATTGTGGACTGTCCCTGAGGTGTTTAAATATCGATTTTGGCCTGTTGATAAAGATTGGAAGTTAACGATGTGCTTGGAGCATTTATGAAGAAAACCACGCTGCTATTGCTGTCCTTTTTCCTGACGTTACCAGGCTGCAAATCCAACGTCCGAGATTCTTCCCCAACCCTGCTCAACAACGGCATCCAACTCCAGCAAAATAAAGTGACCGTCGACGCCCAGCACGCCAAGGTCATCATGAAAGCGACCGGCAACGTCGTCCCGGTAGAGTTCTCGATCAGACGCGCAATGGACCCGGACCAGCGTCTGGATGTGCAGGGAACGGTGGTGGATTCCGGTCGCGGCAAAGTGTTCGGCTGGATTGCCAAGCTTAACGAAGCGACTCACAGCGCGACCTTGAAGCACTTCCCTCAGTTGGAAGTACAAGCGGACCCCGATCAGCCATTCGAAGTATCGGGTTACGCCAGTGGTGAGAGTATCAACCGTGGCTACCGCTGTGGTCCGATCAACACCACGTTCACGCCGGAGAAAGGTAAGGTTTATCTGGCGGAGTTTCAGTTTGTGGGTCAGGGCTGTGAACTGCATGTCTATGACACCACGCAGCCTCAGCAGCGCATTCCTGTTACGAGCGCACCTAGCCTCTGATCTGGTTAGCCAATGCGAAACGGGTGACCGCGCGTCTGCTGTTCGGTCGAGCAGGAGCAAGCCCCCTCGTCACAGGGAGCTTTGCTCGACTGGGCGGTAGGTGAATGCTCTGCATCAACCGTGGCAGCACCCGTTGGGCTTCGCATCCTCGTATTTATCGTGATGCCGCACCCAATCCATGATCTCGTCCTCATTACGCCCCTTGGGCGCCAGGTCGAGGTATTGGTAGGTGCCGACCAGCATGTCCAGACCTCGCGCATAGGTTGAGTAGGTGTGAAAGATCTCGCCGGCTTCGTTGCGATAGAAGACGCTCAGGCCGGGGAGTTCGCCTTCGGCGGTGTCGGTTTTTTCGTAGTTGTAGGTGGCCGTTCCGGCGGCGGTGTCTTCGGCTTTGAAGCTGACGCCGAAGTCGTAGTTGAAGTCGCAACCGTTTGAGGAGACCCAGTCGAAGGCCCAGCCCATGCGGCGTTTGAACGGTTGGAATTCGGCGAACGGCGCGCGGGAGACGGCGACCACTGCCACATCGTGGTGGGCCAGATGTTGGTTGGCGCCGTCGATGTGGTCGGAGAGGAAAGAGCAACCTTGGCAGCCTTCAGTCCAGCCGGGGCCGAACATGAAGTGGTAGACGATCAGTTGGCTGCGGCCGCCGAACAGGTCGGCCAGGCTGAGTTCGCCGTCAGGCCCCTGGAAGCGGTAGGGCTTGTCGATCTTGACCCAGGGCAGGGCGCGGCGTTCGGCGCTGAGTTTGTCCCGTTCGCGGGTGAAGGCTTTTTCGTGGGCCAGGTGTTGTTGGCGGGCCTTGAGCCATTCTTCCCGCGAGACGACTGGATGATTCTCTACGTTCATGGTGATTTCTCCTGGAGGCAGGGCGTTTCAACCAGTGGTCGTCTGGCCCTGGACGAATTCGACAGACCGTTGGTCGGTTGGCCAGACGGTTCGCCTGGAAGCCTGGCTGAACGGTGGCGTGGCGCCTCGGTCACAACTTGAGTAGACATCTCACTCTTTGGAGGATGGACCAGGATGACGACTTATAACTGGGACTTGATCGAACGGTTGTTGCACGAAGTGCAGAACGGCGCCGGCCACAGTTTTACCCCTCGGCCTTATGCGGAGCAGTACGCGGCGGCGAAGGCGGCCGCAGGCGAGGAGATAGAGAATCTCGATCATCTGAAGGCGGTCGCCGGGGAGTATGAGAAGTTGCTGCTGGAGCGTGGCTTCATTGAGCCTCGGCCGGAGGAAGAGGGCGGCAATGGCGAGAATTTCGTGCTGACGGTACGGGGTTCGCGCTTGTTGAGCCTGATCGACAGCAGCATCCCCGGGAATGATCATCCGCGCCAGGTGCTGGATGAGCAGGAGGATGCGCTGGATGAGTTTACCTTTGATGATCTGGCTTCGAAGGCGCAGATTGCCTGAGGGTTGTACACAACATTTGTGGGAGCGAGCCTGCTCGCGATAGCGGTGTGTCAGTCGCCATGTAGCAGGATGACACTCCGCTATCGCGAGCAGGCTCGCTCCCACAGGGGTTCTCAGTGTTTTTGAGAGCTTGTTCGTTCAGTTTCTTGCCGCTTTCAGACATTTCAAGTCACTGAAATCCTTCTTCACCCCGTCGATCTTCTTCAGCAGCCGTTCGCGCTGGGGCGGGGTGCTGTCGGCCATCAGGTCTACCAGCAGGCTGCGGGCCTGGGCTTCGGTGTTGTTGTAGGCCTCGCGGTAGGCCGGGGTCCAGAGGCTTTCGCGGTTGACCAGCAGTTGCTCGATGCGTTTCGGAAAGTCGGGGGCGTGGCGCTGGGCCACGGCGGCGCTGAACTGGTTTTGCCAGTGGGCGCGGTTGGCGATCCATTGCTGGTTCTGGTCGCCCAGGGCGGTGGACCAGGCCACCACGCGCTGGCGTTGGGCGATGTTGAGGGGGCCCAGCCA
This sequence comes from Pseudomonas sp. FG13, assembly GCF_057809755.1. Lineage (NCBI taxonomy): Bacteria > Pseudomonadati > Pseudomonadota > Gammaproteobacteria > Pseudomonadales > Pseudomonadaceae > Pseudomonas > Pseudomonas sp. FG13. The sequence continues at coordinate 7,292 of NZ_JBMDKO010000062.1, read as the reverse complement.
GTCGTTCAGGCGTTTTTCCATGCGCTCGCTGCGTTCCTGGATCTGCTGTTGCAGCGACGGCTTGAGGTATTCCTGCTGGCGCTTGCGCTGGTCCTTGGTGAATGCGGCGTCCATGTCGTCGACTTGTTCGTCGTTCAGACCTTGCAGCAACTCGATGGCTGATGGCGTGATTTCCCGAGCGGTTTCGGCAATGGCGGCCTTGGCTTCCTCGGTGCGCTGTTGCAGGGCTTCATCGGTCACCTGGTCGGTCTGGACCATGGTCTTCAAGCGGTCCAGCCAATCGAGGTAACCGGGCAGTTGCGTGGTGCAGTGCCAGCTCAGGTGCTCCTTGAGGCGTTCGTTGAACCAGTCTTTTTGCTCGCCGTTGATCTCCAGGTAGTCGTTGAGGGTCCAGGGGATGATCAGGTCGAGGTTGCGGTAGGCCAGGCCGATGCGGGTACAGGCTGTGAGCAACAACAGGAAGGCGATAAACGTGACGGTGCGTGTAAGCCGGCGCGACATGAGCGAGTCCTTGCGAAGCCATCGGTGTTTTGTTTGAGCATGGCAGGCGCGCGGCAGTTCAGCCGATTGAATACGTAACCCTTAGTAAAACGGATGGGCCATCTTCAGGGTCAGCAGGCCGTCGCATTCGCTGTTATGGCCGGAGTAGGCCGAACAGCTGCTGCCGCTGAGGCTGGAGTCGCTGTAGATCAGGTCCAGATCGATGCCGCGCCACGGACGGGAAATTTTCAACGACCAGTCGCTGAAACTGCCTACATAGCCGTTCTCGACCGAAACCGGTGTGTTGAGCTGATGGGTGGTGTATTTGGCGCTGACGCCGATGCCGAACGGCACGTTACCGCCCAGGTCGGCGAACAGCGTGCTGTTCTGTTTGTCCGGATCGTTGCTCAGGGCGGCGCCGAAACGGCTGCCGAGCACGGTCAGGCCACCATAGAACTCCTGGCTGTCGAGGGTGTCGACGGTGGGGTAGCTGTAGTGGATCATGCCGACTTCGTAGCCAAGGGTCTGGTCGAAGGGATGCTTGAACCCCATGTAGGAATCCACCTCGAGATCGGCGGAGGAGGTCAGGCCGGCGCTGGGTGACCATTGTCCAAAGTACCAGCCGCTGTCGTGACTCAGGTCCAGGCCACCGTGAAACGAGCCGGTGCTCGAAGGCGTGACGAGGCCTTGGGCCATGCTGCGGCTGGGGCTGGTGCCGAGCTTGAGGTCGAAGTCGCCGAGTTCGCGCTGGAAGATCTGTCCGTGGACAGGCGGACAGGCCAGCAGGCTGATGCTCAGCAGGGCAATGGGGATACGCATGCTTCACTCCGTGAATTAGCGAGGAGCAGGACAAGCTCGGACACTTGAGCTAGAACACTTGAGCTAGAGAGGTGCAAGCATACCGGCGAATACCCGGCGGTGAAGGCCGTTCGTCGATTTTTACGAGTGGGATGTGTGGCGGGGGAGGTTCCAGTCCAAGCGCTTCGAAGCTCAAAGCGCTTTGGGACCAGGTGATGCGGGGATTACTTTTTGCCCAGGCTGATTTGCTTGGACGGGCCGAATGTCTGGCCGCTGACGCCTTTGGCGATTTGCTGGATTTCACCGCCGGACTTGAGGAACGCAGCGATCTGGTCGTTGATCGATTCGCTGGTTTCAACGGCTGGAGCTGGCTTTGCTTTGCTGTTGGATGCTTTTACACGCATGGCGGCCATTAACCTGTCGATAATTAATTGGGCCAGGCATCGTACAGGAAATACATGACCCTTGCTTGGCTCATATCCCGCTGATTGATCTGGATGAGACTGGACGATTGGCGGATTTAAGCCCCAATCAATGCCCTAAGCCACTGTTTTAAATAACAACCGAGCGGGAAATATAACGCCGGGCGGTCTGTGCGGATCGGCCGCACCGAGCGGCGTCTGCCTGACGAATGGCCGCTTCACAGGTAAAACGCTGGAAAATCGAGGCCGGGACGGGCGCTTTCCCGTCGGTCACGAATCGCGCCGTAAAACCGGGTAGAATGCCGCCCACGCAATGAGGGTATTCGGAAATGGCTTTAGTCGGGCGCTACAACAGTTTGCAAGTGGTTAAACACACGAACTTCGGTTTATATCTGGACGGTGGTGCGGACGGCGAAATCCTCTTGCCCAATCGTTATATCCCCAAGGATATTCCCAGCGAAGATGAAGATTGGCTCAATGTTTTTATTTACCTGGACAGCGACGACAAACTGATCGCGACCACGGAAAAACCCAAAGTCCAGGTCGGTGAATTCGCCAGCCTGAAAGTGGTTGAAGTCAACAGCATCGGTGTGTTCCTCGACTGGGGCCTGCCCAAGGATCTGCTGCTGCCGTTCTCGGAAGAGAAACGCCAGATGACTGCCGGGGATTATTGTGTGGTGCACGTCTACCTCGACAAGCACACCCGCCGCATCACCGCCACGGCGCGCCTGGACCGTTACCTGGACAAGACGCCGGCCAACTATACGCCGGGGCAGGAAGTGGATCTGCTGGTTGCCGAGGCCACCGACATGGGCTTCAAGGCGATCATCAATAACCGCCACTGGGGACTTATCCACAAGAACGAAGTCTTCAAGTTCCTGCGCCCAGGCAAGCAGGAAAAAGGTTACATCAAGGAAGTCCGCGCAGACGGCAAGATCAGCCTGAGCCTGCAACCGGTGGGCCAGGAAGCCGCCACCAGCCTGAATGCCAAGATCCTCGCCAAGTTGCGTGACAACAACGGCACCCTACCGGTCAGCGACAAGAGCGATCCGGCGCTGATCAGCAGCCTGTTTGGCGTGAGCAAGGGCAACTTCAAGAAAGCCATTGGTGCGCTGTACAAGAATGGGCAGATTGTCATTCATGCGGATCGCATTGAGTTGAGCTGATCTTTCAGCCGACAACAGAGTCTGTTTGGAAAAAGGATGCTCTTGTGGCGAGGGGATTTAGCGACCCGTCGCACCGCCCCGCTGGGCTGCGTAGCAGCCCTAAAACCTGACACCTCAGTGTGCCAGGCAGAAGAACTTGGCTGTGTTGGGGCTGCTTTGCAGCCCAGCGGGGCGGTGCGACGGGTCGCTAAATCCCCTCGCCACAAGAGCTGAGTCAGACTCTTTGATCTGGCTGTATACAAAATTCTGCACCTTTAGCATGCATTCGCGCCCTGTTCGTGGGCATATGTCCCTTCCTGCGCGCTATGAAATTCCGCGGCACGCCGCTGTTTGTCTCATATTTCCCGCCTATGGCACGCATTCTGCGTAGCGCTTCGTATACAAACCATGCCGGCTCCCGTGCGCAGTATGGTGAGCAAGTCATCCCGGGGGCACGGCGGTACTCATAAGGAGCCCCGCGATGTCCGAGCAATTGCCCAACGGCTACAGCCCCCGCCTCTATAACGAAGACTTGGGCCCGCTGCCGCAGAAATGGAATTGGTACAACATTTTCGCGTTCTGGATGAGTGATGTGCACAGCGTCGGTGGCTATGTGTTCGCCGCCAGTCTGTTCGCATTGGGGTTGGCGAGTTGGCAGGTGTTGATCGCGTTATTGGGCGGGATTTGCATCGTGCAGGTGATCGCCAACCTGGTGGCCAAGCCTAGCCAGCAGGCGGCGGTGCCGTATCCGGTGATCTGTCGGCTGGCGTTCGGCGTGTTTGGGGCGAACATCCCGGCGGTGATTCGCGGCTTGATTGCTGTCGCGTGGTACGGCATTCAGACGTACCTGGCGTCCAGTGCGCTGATCATCGTGGTGCTGCGGTTCTTTCCCACAATGGAAGTGTATGCGACGCCGCATTTTGCCGGTTTGTCCTACCTGGGTTGGTTTGGTTTCCTCAGCCTGTGGTTCGTCCAGGCGCTGGTGTTCTGGACGGGCATGGAGTCGATCCGCCGTTTCATCGATTGGGCGGGGCCAGTGGTCTATGCCGTGATGTTTCTGCTGGCCGGTTGGATTGTGTGGAAGGCCGGTTGGAGCAACATCAGCTTTACGCTGGCGGAAAAATCCCTGTCCGGCTGGCAGGCGTTCGGTCAGGTGATCGTGGCGACGGCGCTGGTGGTGTCATATTTTTCCGGGCCGACCCTTAATTTCGGCGATTTCAGTCGCTACTGCCGAAGCATGTCTGACGTGCGCCGGGGTAATTTCTGGGGGCTACCGGTGAATTTCCTGGCGTTCTCATTGGTCACCGTGGTGATTGTTTCCGGGACCTTGCCGGTGTTCGGCGAAATGCTCCATGACCCGATCGCCACCGTGGCGCGCATCGACAACGATGTGGCGGTGTTGCTCGGGGCCTTTGCCTTCGTGACGGCCACCGTCGGCATCAATATTGTCGCCAACTTCGTCTCGCCGGCCTTCGACTTTGCCAACGTCGCACCCAGCAAGATCAGCTGGCGTGCCGGTGGCATGATCGCTGCGCTGGCGTCGATTTTCATCACGCCCTGGAACCTGTTCAACAATCCTGAAGTGATCCATTACACCCTGGATGTGCTGGCAGCCTTCATCGGTCCGTTGTTCGGGATTCTGCTGGTGGACTTCTACCTGATCAAAAAGCAGTCGATTGACGTCGATGCGCTGTTCAATGACGGCCCGAGTGGGTGCTATTACTACAGCGGCGGTATCAACTGGACGGCGGTCAAGGCGTTGGTGCCGGCGACGCTGATGGGCGTGGCGATCACCTTCACGCCGCTGTTGCAACCGATGGCCAACTTTGCCTGGTTCACCGGCTGCTTCCTCGGCGGGGTGTTGTATTTTGCCCTGGCGCGGCGTGAGCCGGCCGCGCAACCGAGCCCATCGTTCAGTTCGGTTGGCCAGTCCTGATCAACGCAGGACGGTTTGGGCACAAGGGTTTACCGCGCTCCGGCGCGGTAGCAACAACCCACCGGCCAGCACCAGGCCGCAGCCGGCAACGATCAGTGCCGGTTGCAGGCCTCCGCTGAAGTGGCTGCTCAGCGCCGCCAGCAACGGTCCGCTGAGTTGGCCCACGGCAAAGCAGGCGGTCAACAGCCCGGCGTTGCGCTGGGTGGCATGGGGGGCCAGTTCCCGGGAGCGCAGCATCACCAGTTGCATGCACGCCAGGAACGGCGTGCCACACAGGATGACCCCCAGCGCCAGCCCCGGCCCGCTGCCCAGCAAACAGGCGAACACTCCGGCGGCCTGCAGCCATAACGTGCCGATCAACCAGCGGCCGGTGCTGTTTGGAGCCGGTCGGCGCAGGCTCACCAGTAGCACACCGAGGGCGGCGGCCAGACCGAAGCAGGGCCAGAACAGGTCGGCCTGCCATTGGCCATGGAATTGCGCCGAGGCCATTTGCGACAGGAACGTGGCGGGGATGATGTAGCCCACGCCGTACAAGGCGTACACCACGCCGAGCCGGGCAATGCCACGGTTCGACGATGAGCCGGCCGGCGGCGCAACGGTCACGGCTGCGGCGGGTTGCGGCAGGATCGGCAGCACCACCAGCAGCATCGCCAGGGCCACACCGGCATACACCAGCCACAGCGTGGCGGACGTCTGGCCCAACAGGTTCGAACCCAAGGCCAGCAGGCCTGTGAGAAAAATCCCCAACCCCGGTCCGGCAAATACCAGCGCGCCCAGTCGTGGCCGTCCCGCCGCGGCTGCCAAGGGTTGGCTCAAGGCCGTGATCATCACCAACACCCACGCACTCGCTACGCCCGTGCCGAAGCGCAGTGCAAGGTGCGGCCAGAAGCCCCAGGCCCAGAACGACGCCAGGGTCAGCAGCACGCACAGCCACAGGCCGCCGAGCAAGCGTCGGCGCACCTGTTCCGGGCGACGGGCGAACATGGCGTCCAGTGCGCCAAGGAAATAACCCAGGTAGTTGGCGGCGGCAATCAGACCGGCGGCGGTCAAGTCGATCTGACCTTCGCCGATGAGATGAGGTAACTGAGGTGTAAGGGCGAAGCGGCCGATGCCCATGGCCATCATCAAGGCGATGAAGCTGGCAAGCAGGCGAACAAGGGGCGACATGGTCGTTCTCCACATTGAGGCGAATGACCGTCAGGCTAGAACCGATTGACTTTCATTAAAAATGAATAATAGTGAGTAACTTGTTCCTTTTTGGAGAATGTCGTGGAGTTCAGCCAGTTGCGGATTTTCCAGGCCGTGGCCGAGGAAGGGTCCATCACCCGCGCCGCCGAGCGTCTGCACCGGGTACCGTCGAATCTTTCGACCCGGCTCAAGCAGCTCGAAGAGCAATTGGGCGTGGATCTTTTCCTGCGGGAGCGTCAGCGCTTGCAGCTATCGCCTGCGGGAAAAGTCCTGTTGGACTACGCGGCCAAGCTCTTTGCCTTGCACGATGAAGCCCATGCGGCCGTGCAGGGTGGCCAACCGGCCGGGGAGTTTGTGCTGGGCACCATGTACAGCACGGCGGCGATTCATCTACCGGACCTGCTGGCCAGTTATCACCGAGCGTATCCGGCGGTGAACCTGCAAGTGCAGTCCGGGCCCAGCGGCGAATTGCTCGAGGGCTTGCTCACCGGGCGGCTCGATGCGGCGCTGGTGGATGGCCCGCTGGAACTGGCCGGGCTTGATGGCGTGCCGTTGTGCGACGAGCGATTGGTGGTGATTACCGAGGCCGATCATCCGCCGGTGCGCAGTGCGCTGGACGTCCAGGGCCGTTCGGTGTTCACCTTTCGCCGGGGTTGTTCGTACCGCATGCGCTTGGAAGCCTGGTTTGCCCATGATCATGCAACCATGGGCCGGGCGATGGAGATCGAGTCTTACCAGGGGATGCTGGCGTGCGTGATCGCCGGGTCCGGGGTGGCGTTGTTGTCCGAGTCGATGCTGGCCAGCATGCCGGGCCGCGAGCGGGTGGCGGTGCACCCACTGGCCGAGCCGTTCGCCAGCGCCACGACCTGGCTGATGTGGCGCAAAGGCATGGTCGGGGCCAACCTGAATGCCTGGATCGAGTTGCAGCAACAGGCCTGGCCGCGGATGCCCGTGGCAACGGCCCAATCGGCTTGAACTACGGGCGCGGGATTTGGATCAATTCAGTAACAGATCATTGCAAACAGAGACGAGCATTGCGCAGCACATCGGACTATTATCAACGCGAAGGGGCCACAGAAATCTGCCGCTCGCATGACCCTGAGGGGGCACCACGATGAAAGAGAAAATCCAGAACTGGCTTCACGACTTGGGTGTCGCGCTCGGCCTGATCGAACCGCCCATGCAGCCGATACCGATCCGCACCGATGACGAGCAACGCCGCCGCCAGCCGCGTCGTCGCTGATTACCCGTCAGGTCGTTTCTTGTGGGAGCGAGCCTGCTCGCGAAGGCGTTGGCTCAGTTTGCATCGAGGCTGGATCTGCC
>NZ_JBMDKO010000061.1:0-28810 GCF_057809755.1 Pseudomonas sp. FG13 | reverse complement strand
CGGTCTGACAGAAGAACCGCGGCGCTTTCATCGCGAGCAGGCTCGCTCCCACAGGCGACGGTGTTGTCTGTTGGATTGTGGTTGCCTGATGACTATCTGTGGGAGCAAGGCTTGCCCGCGATGAACGATAACGCGGTCTGACAGAAGAACCGCGGCGCTTTCATCGCGAGCAGGCTCGCTCCCACAGGGGACGGTGTTGTCTGTGGGAGCAAGGCTTGCCCGCGATGAACGATAACGCGATCTTGCAGAAGGACCGCGTCGACTTCATCGCGAGCAAGCTCTGCTCCCACCGGGGAGGGGGTATTGTCTAGACCTTGAACCGCCCCACCAACGTCTGCAAATGAACGCCGAGGCGTGCCAGTTCGGCGCTGGAGGCGGCGGTTTCTTCGCTGGCGGCGGAGGTTTGTTCAGAGACGTCGCGCACGTTCAGCACGCTGCGGTTGATCTCTTCTGCCGTGGCGCTCTGCTGTTCGGCCGCAGCGGCGATTTGTTGATTCATCGACTGGATGGCCGAGACCGTACGGGTGATGTTTTCCAGGGAACTGCCGGCTCGGCGGGTGAGTTCGACGCTGCTGTCGGTCAGGCCGCGGCTGTTGTCCATGATGGTCGCAACTTTTTCGGTTCCGCTTTGCAGCCCAAGAATGAGTTCTTCGATCTCTTCGGTGGATTTCTGGGTGCGTTGGGCCAGGCTGCGGACTTCGTCGGCGACCACGGCGAACCCACGCCCGGCCTCACCGGCGCGGGCGGCCTCGATGGCGGCGTTGAGGGCCAGCAGGTTGGTTTGTTGGGCCACGGATTTGATCACGTCCAGCACGCTGCCGATCTTGTCGCTCTCGTGCTTGAGATGACCCATCGCTTCGGTGGAGTTGCCGACCTCGTTAGCCAGGCGCTCGATCTGCGCGATGGCTTCGCCAACCACCCGCTCACCCTCACGGGCTTGTTGGTCGGCGGCGACGGCGGCCTCGGAGGCCTCCTCGGCGTTGCGCGCCACATCCTGCACCGTGGCGGTCATTTCGTGCATGGCGGTAGCCACCTGATCGGTCTCGACCTTCTGGTTGTTGACCCCGGCGCTGGTTTGTTCTGTCACGGCCGAAAGTTGTTCGGCGGCGCTGGCGATCTGGGCCACGCCGTCTCTGATCCCGCCGATCAATTCCCGCAGACTGACGACCATCCGCTGCAAGCTGCCTTGCAGCTGACCCATCTCGTCGCGACGGCTGACCTCAAGGTTTTGACTCAGGTCACCCGAGGCGACACGTTCGACGGCGATCAGCGTCTGTTGCAGCGGAGTGACTATCTGCCGGGTGATGAGCCATGCGGCAAGCACGCCGAACGCCAGTGCCAGGAGGGCGACGATGATCAGGGTATTCTTCGCCTGTGTCGTCTCCTGCTCGCGTTTTTCAACTTGCGAAACAGTCAGCTCATTATTCAGTTCGTTCAGACGGGCTTCTTGATCCACCATTTTTTTGAGCGCGGCGGTGCTGGCAACTTGTGAGTCACGGAAAAGGCTGACGGCAAGGCGATACCCCTTGAGCGATTCGGTGGCTTGTTGCAGGTTTGCAATATGCTGTTCCGGCAGCTTGCTCGGCAGGCTTTCGAGGTTTTTCAGGGCGTCGTCGATAGCATTCAATGCCGGTTGTTCGGCTTCGGCCTTGCCACTGTAGGTGTAGCCGCGAACCTGGAAGCGTGCCTGCTGGATCAGTTTGCTCAGCTCGATCACGCTGTTGAATTGCGCGACGCTGTCGCCTTGCAGCAGGGACTTTTCAACGTCCGCAACCTTGGCCACGGCGTTGTCGGCGGTAGCACCGAGCTTGGACCGGGCCGATTCTCGGTTATCTGTCGCTTGGGTCAAGTCGTTAAAGGCGCGTTTGTACTCATCGAGGATCGCCAGCTGCTGGTTGAACATCTGCTGGTCAACGGCTCGTACAAATTGTTTGAGAGCGGCTTGCAAGCCCTCCTGGAGCTTGCCCAGAAGATCGTTGACGGCGGCGGCGCCTTGTTCGCCGCGACGCATTTCGTATTCGAGGCGAGCGATTCGAAGGTCCTTGGCCGTCTCGTTGAGATGGGCGATAGCGGCCTGCTTGTCCGCACGACTGATTACACTGGTCAGGCTGTTCCAACCCGCATAAGTGCTCAGGACCGTCATGAGCAAGACCAGGCCAAAACCAAACCCCAGCTTGCGATTGACACTTACGTTTCCCAGCTTTTTGGTTAGCCAACTGAACATGCTGATACTCCCACGGACCTTTTTGTAGGTCTTATGAGGAGAGTATCGACCATGCCATGCAGATCTGTAGGAAATAGGTAAGGGATTGGATGGGAGGGTGCGTGCTCTTGTTCGGTTAAGAATCAGTCGCAAATCCGTCCACCGTGGGGCAGCTTGCTCAGGCTCAACTCCCGACAGCAGCACCCAATCCTGTGGGAGCGAGCCTGCTCGCGATCAACGATAACGCGATCTTGCAGAGGGACCGCGTCGCCTTCATCGCGAGCAAGCTCAGCTCCCACAGGGGAAGGATTGTGTATCTCTAGACCTTGAACCGCCCCACCAGCGTCTGCAAATGAACGCCCAGTCGCGCCAGTTCGGCACTGGAACTGGCGGTCTGTTCGCTGGCGGCGGAGGTCTGTTCGGAGACGTCGCGCACGTTCAGTACACTGCGGTTGATCTCCTCGGCCGTGGCGCTCTGTTGTTCGGCCGCGGCGGCGATCTGCTGGTTCATCGATTGGATCGCCGAGACCGTGCGGGTGATGTTTTCCAGCGAACCGCCGGCCCGTCGGGTCAGCTCGACGCTGCTGTCGGTCAGGCTACGGCTGTTGTCCATGATGGTCGCGACCTGTTCGGTGCCGTTTTGCAGACCGACGATCAGCTCCTCGATTTCTTCGGTGGACTTCTGGGTGCGTTGGGCCAGGCTGCGGACTTCGTCGGCGACCACGGCGAACCCACGCCCGGCTTCACCGGCGCGGGCAGCCTCGATGGCGGCGTTGAGGGCCAGCAGGTTGGTCTGCTGGGCGACAGACTTGATCACGTCCAGAACGCTGCCGATCTTGTCGCTCTCGCGCTTCAAGTCCCCCATGGCGGCGGTGGAGTTACCCACTTCCCGTGCCAGGCGCTCGATCTGAGCGATGGCTTCACCGACCACTTTGTCCCCTTCGCGGGCCTGTTGATCCGCGGCGACGGCGGCTTCGGAGGCTTCCTCGGCGTTGCGTGCCACTTCCTGCACCGTGGCGGTCATTTCATGCATGGCGGTAGCCACCTGATCGGTCTCGACCTTCTGGCTGTTGACCCCGGCGCTGGTCTGTTCGGTCACGGCGGAAAGCTGTTCGGCGGCGCTGGCGATCTGGGTGACCCCCTCGCTGATGCCACCGATCAATTGCCGCAGGCTCACGGTCATGCTTTGCATGGCGCGTTGCAGCTGGCCCATTTCGTCACGACGCTCAGAGGTCAGGTTGTGGCTCAGGTCGCCTGCGGCCACCCGTTGGGCGACCTGAAGGGTCTGGCCCAGCGGAACGACGATCTGCCGGGTGATGAGCAAGGCGGCGATGACGCCGAACAACAGGGCCAGTGCGGCAGCGGCGATCAGGACGGTCTTGGCCTGGGCAACGTCGTGGTCACGCACGGCTGTCTGGGACACGGTCAGTTTCTGGCTGGAGTCGATCAGCACCTGGCCTTGCTCAGTCATGCGCTGAAGGGCGGCACCGTTCTCGATCTGCGAATCCCGGAACTGCGCGACCGCCGCGCGATACAGATTGAACGAATCGTTGGCCTGTTGCAGGTTGGCAGCATGTTCCTGGGGCAATTGGTCCGGCAGGCGTGCGAGCAGCTTGAGCACGGTGTCGATGGCCTCAAGGGCCGGTTGCTGGGCTTCGCTCTTGCCGCTGTAGGTGTAGCCGCGCACTTGGTAACGCGCTTGCTGGACCGCTTTGCTCAGGGTCACCACGCTGTTGAATTGGGTGACGTCGCCGCCTTGCAGCAGTGATTTTTCCACCTCGGCGACGCGGGCCACGGCGTTGTCGGCACTGGCGCCGAGTTTACTGCGGGCATCTTCGCGGTTGACGGTGGCGCGGGTCATTTCGGCGAAAGCGCTTTTGTACTCGGCCACGGCGGCCAATTGCTTATCGATCATGGCCACATCGGCCGGTTGTTCGATCAACTGGCGAGCGGTCTTCAGCCCGGCGTCAAGCTTGACCAGCAGGTCGTTGACGAGCTGTGGCCCTTTCTCGCCCCGGGTGGCGTTGTAGTCGATGCTGGCCAGGTTCAAGTCTTTGCTCAAGTCGTTCAGGCTGGCAATGAATCCCAGCTTGTCGCCCCGGCTGATGACATTGCCCAAGCCGGACCAACCGGTGAAGGCGATCATCAAGGTGAGAAACAGCACCAGGCCGAAGCCGAAGCCGAGTTTGCGATTGACGCTTACGTTTCCCAGACTCTGGGCAAGCCACCGGAACATGCTGATACTCCCTTGAGGGACCAAATTGGTTTTATGGGGACGTATATCGGCGGCTTGGGCGAAATCTGTAGGGATTTGTCGAGATTTTGCGGCGAGGGGATCAGAACAGTCGGGCGAGCAATGCCGTCACCGCGGTCTCGACCCGCAGGATTCGTTCGCCAAGTTGCACCGGCTGCAGGCCGGCCTTGCCCAGCAGGTCGATCTCGTAAGGAATCCAACCGCCTTCGGGGCCAATCGCCAGCGTGACCGGTTCCGTCAGTGCCCGGGGGCAGGGCGGGTGGTCACCAGGATGGCCCACCAGGCCCAGGGTGCCATTGACGATGGCCGGCAGGCGATCTTCAACGAAGGGCTTGAAGCGCTTTTCGATGATGATCTCCGGTAGCACACTGTCCCGGGCCTGCTCCAGGCCAAGGATCAATTGTTCGCGGATGGCCTCGGGCTCGAGGAACGGCGTCTGCCAGAAGCTCTTCTCGACGCGATAGCTGTTGATCAGCACCACGCGCGGCACGCCCATGGTGGCAATGGTCTGGAACACCCGCCGGAGCATCTTCGGACGCGGCAGGGCCAGCACCAGTGTCAATGGCAGCTTCGCCGGCGGTGGCTGGTCGAGGGTCACTTGCAGTTCGGCTTCGCGGGCTTCCAGGCGCAGCACCTGGGCGGAGCCCATCGACCCGCCGATGCGTCCGACCCGCAGGCTGTCGCCGACAGCGCTGCGGTGGACTTCCTGCATGTGGGTCAGGCGGCGATCGCTCAGGACGACCCGGTCAGGACCAACGAAATCGGCCTCTTCGAGCAGCAGCAGGTTCACGGTTGGGTCGCAGGCGGCTGGTCGTTATGATCGTCGGCCGTTTCAGCTTCCGGCTCTTCGCTACGTTTACGCACCAGACCGCCGAACAGCACGCCGATCTCGAACAGCAACCACATCGGTACTGCCAGCAAGGTCTGGGAGAAAATGTCCGGCGGGGTCAGGATCATGCCGACCACGAAGCAGCCGATGATCACGTACGGACGGATCTTCTTCAGGTACGTAACGTCGACCACGCCGATCCACACCAGCAACACCACCGCCACGGGTATTTCGAACGCCACGCCGAAGGCGAAGAACAGCGTCATGACGAAATCCAGGTAACTGGTGATGTCGGTCATCATCTCCACGCCGGCCGGAGTGGCGGCGGCGAAGAACTTGAAGATCAGCGGGAACACCAGGAAATAGGCGAACGCCATGCCGGTGTAGAACAGCAGGATACTGGACACCAGCAGCGGCACGGCGATGCGCTTTTCATGCTTGTACAGGCCGGGGGCGATGAAGCCCCAGATCTGGTGCAGGATCACCGGGATCGCCAGGAACAGCGAGACCATCATCGTCAGCTTCAACGGTGTCAGGAACGGCGACGACACGTCGGTGGCGATCATGGTCGCGCCTGCCGGCAAATACTGGCGCAGGGGCGTGGAGACGAAGGTATAGATCTGCTGGGTGAAGGCGAACAGCCCGGCGAAGATGATGAAAATCGCCGCCACGCAGCGCAGCAGGCGGGTGCGCAACTCGGTGAGGTGCGATACCAGCGGCATCGGCTGATCGTTCTCTGGGATATTGCTCATGATGCTCGCGGCGGCTGTGTGGGGTCGTTGGGGGCCGGTGTCGGCGCCGTTGGGGCTGTCTCTACGGGCTTGACTGGCTCAGCCGGCACCGCTGCGGGTTCATCCACCGGCACCTGGGGCGCCGTTGCCTGTTCGGCCGTGGGTTGGACCGGTGTCGGCTCCTGTTGGGTCGGCGTGAGGATCTTGCGCGCCTCCTGCTCCAGGGACAGGATGTGTTCGTTGTGAAGTTGCCGACGGATCTCGTCGGCACCGATTTCACGCTCAACTTCCTGTTTGATCGCATTGAAGCTGCGCTTCAGGCGCCCGATCCAGAGACCGGCGGTGCGCGCAGCACCCGGCAGGCGCTCGGGGCCCAGCACCAGCAGGGCGACGAGGCCGACGAGCAGCAGTTCAGTGAAGCTGATCCCAAACATTAGTCAGTGCTCACGAGTCTTTGCGGGTCGGCTCTTCGACTTTCTGTGCCTGCACATCGATAGTGTGCGGCGCATTCACAGGCTGTGCTGCTTGAGGCTGTACGGGCTGGGCCGGCTGCACAGGCTGGGCAGGGGCTGCCGTCGGATCGGCCGGTTTCTCGTCGTCGTTCATGGCTTTGCGAAAGCCCTTGATCGATTCGCCGACATCGGTACCCAGGTTCTTCAGTTTCTTGGTCCCGAACACCAGCACCACGACAACCAGGATGACGATCCAGTGTTTCCAGTCAAAAATACCCATGTGGCTATTCCTCTCAATAGTTGATCAGGCGGACGGGCGCGAAGCCTTCTCGACGTGCCCGGACAGACCGAAGCGACGGTCCAGTTCATCCAGTACAGCCTGTGGGTGCTGCCCCAATTGAGCCAGCATGACCAGGCTGTGGAACCACAGGTCGGCGGTCTCGTAGATCACGTCGCTGCAGTCACCGCTGATAGCGGCGTCCTTGGCGGCGATGATGGTCTCGACCGATTCCTCGCCGACTTTCTCCAGAATCTTGTTCAGGCCCTTGTGGTACAGACTCGCGACATAGGAACTGTCGGCCGCTGCGCCTTTGCGCTCTTCCAGCACCTGGGCCAGGCGGGTCAGGGTATCACTCATGGGTATGTCCTGAATAAATGGCATGCGGTTCCTTGAGCACCGGATCGACGGTTTTCCAGTCGCCGTTCTCGAAGACGCGATAGAAGCAGCTCTGACGGCCGGTGTGACAGGCGATTTCACCGACCTGTTCGACCATCAGGATGATGACGTCGCCGTCGCAGTCCAGGCGCATTTCATGCAGATGCTGCACGTGGCCGGACTCTTCGCCCTTGCGCCACAGCTTGCCACGGGAACGTGACCAGTAGATGGCGCGGTTCTCGCTGGCGGTCAGGGCCAGGGCCTCGCGGTTCATCCAGGCCATCATCAGTACGCGCCCGGTCTTGTGATCCTGGGCGATGGCTGGCACCAGGCCGTCAGCGTCCCATTTGATTTCGTCCTGCCAGTTTTTCATCTTCGACTCCGACCATGGGCCTTGCACCTCAAGTCGGTGGGCCCAGCGTTGAAACAGTGTGCCAGTGCGAACCGGTGCTGGCTATCGACGAACGACCAGATACAAACCAACGATCACCATCACGGCGGCAGGCCAATGCCCCAGCTCGCTCAACGGTCCGCCGGCCGCCAGCACCGCGCCGCCACCCAAGTGTGCGGCACCGAGCAGGCGCAGCAACCAGTCGTCCTTGCGGCGTTTCCACGGCGGGGCGGGGTCTTGGGCGTGGGGCTGGGACATGCGTTCGAGCAGGTCCCGGGTCATGTTGGCCAGGTGCGGGATCTGCTCGAGCTGACTCTGCACGTTGCCCAGCAGGGCCTTGGGGCTGACGCGCTCGCGCATCCAGCGTTCGAGGAAGGGCTGGGCGGTGTTCCACAGGTCCAGGTCCGGGTACAACTGGCGACCGAGGCCTTCGATGTTCAGCAGGGTCTTCTGCAACAGCACCAGCTGTGGCTGGACCTCCATGTTGAAGCGACGCGCGGTCTGGAACAGGCGCATCAGCACCTGGCCGAAGGAAATATCTTTTAACGGTTTTTCGAAGATCGGCTCGCACACGGTGCGGATCGCCGCTTCGAATTCGTTGAGCTTGGTCTCGGCCGGTACCCAGCCTGAATCGATGTGCAGTTGTGCGACGCGGCGGTAATCGCGCTTGAAGAACGCGAACAGGTTGCGGGCCAGGTAATCCTGGTCCTCGGGCGTCAGGCTGCCGACGATGCCGCAGTCGATGGCAATGTATTGCGGGCTCCACGGTTGCACGGTGCTGACGAAGATGTTGCCGGGGTGCATGTCGGCGTGGAAGAAACTGTCGCGGAACACCTGGGTGAAGAAGATCTCCACGCCGCGTTCGGCGAGCATCTTCATGTCGGTGCGCTGGTCGGCCAGGGTCGCCAGGTCGGTGACCTGGATGCCGTAGATGCGCTCCATCACCAGAACCTTGGGGCGGCACCAGTCCCAATAGACCTGCGGCACATACAGCAGCGGCGAGCCTTCGAAGTTGCGGCGCAACTGGCTGGCGTTGGCGGCCTCGCGCAGCAGGTCGAGCTCGTCGTAGATGGTTTTCTCGTAATCCTGGACCACGTCGACCGGGTGCAGCAGGCGCGCATCGGCAGACAGTCGCTCGGCGGTGCGGGCGAGGATGAACAGCCAGGCGAGGTCCTGGGCGATGACCGGCTTGAGGCCGGGTCGGATGACCTTGACCACCACTTCTTCACCGCTCTTGAGCTGCGCGGCATGGACCTGGGCCACGGAGGCCGAGGCCAGGGGCTCGACGTCGAAACGGCTGAAGACTTCGTTGATCTTCTTGCCCAGTTGCTCCTCGATCAGGGCCACCGACAGTTTGGAGTCGAACGGTGGCACGCGGTCTTGCAGCAGCATCAGCTCATCGGCGATGTCTTCGGGCAACAGGTCGCGGCGGGTCGAGAGGATCTGCCCGAACTTGATGAAGATCGGTCCCAGGTCCTGCAAGGCCAGCCGCAGGCGGGCGCCGCGACTCAGGTCCAGCGTTCGCCGGGGGAACCAGCGCCACGGCAGCACGAAACGCAGTGCCAGCAGAAACCAGGGCAGAGGCAGGGCGAACAGCAAGTCATCGAGGCGGTAACGGATCACGACGCGCTGGATGCGCAACAAACGGCGGACGGCAAGCAGCTTCATGCGTTATCGCTTGGTTTCAAGGGATCGGGAAAGGCGCTCGAAACGCGCCTCGAGACGTTCCAGATCAAGTTTGATCCGGTCCAGTTCGTTAAAACGGGCTTCGGCTTCGCGTTTTCCTACGAGCGTACGCGATTCTTCGGCCAGGTATTCACTCAGATTCTGCCCCAGGCTGGCGAACCCCTGCCGATACCAGCGTGTGCGGCTGCGTAAGTGGCCGCTGATCAACTGGGTGGCCACCGGGCCGAGCCAGCGGGACAGCTCATATTCCCAGTCCAGCTCAAGGTCCTGCAGAATGGCCGCCAGGTCCAGCAGCGCGCCGCTGTCGCCTTCGAGCTCGACGTCGGGGCTGTGCAACACCGCCGTCTTGTCCTTGCTCAAGGCCAGGTTCAGCAGGCTCGAGGCCGGGGCGCGCAGGGTGCAATCCGCCTCGGCTTCCCAATGGGAGGCGAGCATCAGGCCTTCGTCGCTGGGCAGGATAAACAGCTGCAACGTCGGGCTGCGGCAATCGACGGCAATCACCTTGCCACCCAGATGCGCCAGGCGCGCCAGCGCCGTGCTGTCCAGGCGCAATACCCGGTTGATGCCGAGTTCGACGCTGGCGAGCAGGCCGGCGAGCAGCATCAGGGTTTGATACCGCGGTGCAGGGCCACGATGCCTGAGGTCATGTTGTGGTAGGTCACGCGGTCGAAACCGGCCTCGACCATCATCGACTTCAGGGTCTCCTGGTCCGGGTGCATGCGGATCGATTCGGCCAGGTAGCGATAGCTTTCCGCATCGTTGGTGATCAGCTTGCCCATCAATGGCATGAAGGCAAACGAGTAGGCGTCGTAGGCCTTGGACATCAGCGCGTTGGTAGGTTTGGAAAATTCCAGCACCAACAGGCGCCCACCGGGCTTGAGCACCCGCAGCATCGAGCGCAGGGCGTCTTCCTTGTGGGTGACATTGCGCAGGCCGAAGGCGATGGTCACGCAATCGAAGTGGTTGTCCGGGAACGGCAGTTTCTCGGCGTCGGCCTGGACGAACTCGACATTGCCGGCCACACCCAGATCCAGCAGGCGGTCGCGACCGACCTTGAGCATGGATTCGTTGATGTCGGCGAGCACCACATGGCCGGTCGGTCCGACGATGTGGGAGAATTTTTTCGTCAGGTCGCCCGTGCCGCCAGCGATGTCCAGCACGCGGTTGCCGCTGCGCACGCCCGACAGCTCGATCGCGAAGCGCTTCCACAGACGGTGCATGCCGCCCGAGAGCAGATCGTTCATCAAGTCATATTTGGCGGCTACCGAGTGGAAAACCTCAGCGACTTTTTCCGCCTTCTGGCTTTCCGGCACGTTCTTGAAGCCGAAGTGAGTGGTGGGTTCGGCATCGCTGCCTTTGCGCTGATCAGTCATATCGCTGTCACCAAAAAAGAATGCGGGACATTCTAATCCCGGTGGAGGGCTTTGTCTTGGCAAGGCTGAAGGTAAGATGAACCACCGCCGGGACGTTTTGACGCAGTCCGGGCAATTGCCGATATAACAGGAGTCAGCGAATGGCCAAAATCAGTGTTGAGCGTACCCATGACCTGGGCAAGGAAGCGGCCCGCGCGAAGGCCGACCAGTTGGCGCAGAAATTATCCGACAGCTATGGCCTGAAACCGCAATGGGTCGGCGACACGCTGGAGTTCAAGGGTTCCGGAGTCGAGGGTACGGTGGCGGTCGGCGAGGACCTGATTCGCGTCGACGTGAAGCTGGGCCTGTTGATGTCGGCCATGAGCGGGATGATCAAGACGGAGATTGAAAAGGCGCTGGATAAGGCGTTGGCCTGACGCTGAACTCATGCGGGCACTCCCCGCTGTGGGAGCGAGCCTGCTCGCGATAGCGGTGGGTCATTCAATGATGATGTTGACGGTGATACCGCCATCGCGAGCAGGCTCGCTCCCACAAGAAAGAAGTCAGTGCTTTCAAGAATTGTGTGAGTTGTTAGGGTGCCGTTTCTAATTATTCTCCCTACTTTGTGCCTGAGCCCGTCCGCATGCGGGCAGTTCCTCCAACCTGTTTTCCAGTGAGGTGCACCATGGCCAAAGTTATTCTGAAGAAAAAAACCGACGTTGAATCTTCCACGCTCAGCGGCGTGAAAACGTACGCGCGCAAGATCTGGCTGGCTGGCCTGGGCGCCTACACCAAGGTCGGCCAGGAAGGCAGCGAGTACTTCCAAGAGTTGGTCAAGGCTGGCGAAGTTATTGAAACCAAAGGTAAAAAGAATATCGCTGGAAAACTTGAAGCGGCCAACAGCGAACTGATTGAAGCCAAGGCTGACGTCAATACGTTCAAGGCCCGGGTCGAAGTACAACTCGATAAAGTCGAGAAGGTATTCGACGCCCGTGTTGCAAGTGCCTTGAATCGTATCGGCATTCCGTCTAAACATGACGTTGAGGCACTCTCTGCCAAGCTCGATGAGCTGACGGCACTGCTCGAACGTGTGACGCGTAAACATTAAGGAGAACGGGATGGCTGGCAAAAGAACAACCGAAAAAGAAAGCAGCTCGTGGGCCGGGAAGATTGAAAAATACTCCCGCAAAATCTGGCTTGCTGGTTTAGGCGTGTACTCGAAGATCGACACTGACGGCAGCAAACTCTTCGAGTCCCTGGTTAAGGACGGCGAGAAGGCCGAAAAGCTCACCAAGACGGCGGTCAGCAAGCAAGTCGATGCCGCCAAGGACTCTGCCGAGTCCGCCAAGTCGCGCATGAGCGGCGTGAAGGATCGTGCACTGGGCAAATGGGACGAGCTGGAAGGGGCTTTCGACAAGCGCCTGAACAGCGCGATCTCTCGCCTGGGCGTGCCAAGCCGCAATGAAGTCAAGGCACTGCACAGCAAGGTCGACACCCTGACCAAGCAGATCGAAAAACTCACCGGGGCCAAGGTCGCACCGGTGGCGGCCAAGACTGCAGCGGCCAAGCCGGCCACTAAAGCGGCGGCCAAGCCATTGGTGAAAGCGGCGGCAAAAACCGTGGCCAAACCTGCGGTGAAAGCCGCGGCCAAGCCAGCGGCAAAAACCGCTGCGGCCAAGCCTGCAGTCAAGGCTGCGGCCAAACCGGTAGCGGCCAAAGCGGCAGCCAAGCCTGCAGCGGCCAAACCAGCGGCGAAGCCTGCGGCAAAAACCGCGTCGGCGAAACCTGCTGCGGCGAAACCGGCAGCGAAACCGGCGGCCAAGCCCGCGGTAAAAGCAGCAGCCAAACCTGCCGCCGCGAAAAAGCCGGCCGTGAAGAAAGCGACCGCGCCAAAAGCAGCGGCACCCAAGGCACCGGCAGCCGTCGCAAAACCGGCGACCCCGACGAGCACGGCAAACTCCGTCTCGGCTCCGACTCCGGTTGCCACCCCGACTCCAGCGCCGGCTCCATCGACGCCTACCAGTCAGTCCTGATTTTCAGGGCACACACAAAACGCCCGGCCTGCGAAGGTCGGGCGTTTTTGTTCATGAGTGCCACAGGGCCCTTGTGGGAGCGAGCCTGCTCGCGATAGCGGTGTATCAGTGACATCCACGCTGCTGACCCACCGCCTTCGCGAGCAGGCTCGCTCCCACAGAAAGGGCTAATCGTGGTCTTCCAGATACCGCAATGCCAACCGTTCGGTCGCCACCTTGGTCGCCGGTAGCAGATGCGGGGCCACCAGCATCATGATCTGATAGACCACCAGTCGAACCTCCCCTTCGCGATCAAGAATCCGCTGGTAGTCCAGCGAGAACAGTAACGTCAGGGTGATCTGTTCCACCAATTGTCCCAAGGCCTGGGTGCCGCTGACCAGAAGCCCCTGGGCCTTGAGTTGCGCCAGCAGGGATGCGAGGGTGCGCTTCAGGGCATTGAGCAACTGGCGGATACCCTTGGCCAGTTTCGGCAAGCGCCCGGCCAGGTTCGACAAGTCCTGGAACAGGAACCGGTATTGGGCCAGGCGTTCGACGATCAGGTGCAGGAACAACCAGTAATCCTCCGGTGCCAGTTGCGCGTCGGCGGGGGGATCCAGCAATGGTGACAGCTCTGCCTGGAAGTGCTCGAACAGCCCCAGGACAAGGGGTTCCTTGCCATGGAAGTGGTAATAGAGATTGCCGGGGCTGATGCCCATTTCGTTGGCGATTTCCAGGGTGGAAACGTTCGGTTCGCCCTTTTCATTGAACAGATGCAGGGCGCATTCAAGAATGCGGTCGCGGGTCTTCATCCGGTTTTCTTAATGATGGAGTCGTGCCACGGCCGATACTTCGACCGTGGGGTGAGCCATTCAACGCACGCGTACATAGGTTCCCGGTGCCGCTTCCAGTGGTGGGTATTTGGCGTTGCCCAGGGTCATCCGGGTTTCACGCCGGGCACCGGAGCGCGCCTGAATCCAGTCCAGCCACTGAGGCCACCAGCTGCCATCGACGTGTTTGCCATCGTAGTACCAGGCTCGCGGGTCACTGCTCAGTTGTGGATTCTCGACGTAATTGGCCTTGGGGTTGCCCGGAGGATTGATGATGCTCTGGATATGCCCGCTGTTGGAGAGCACGAAGCGTCGCTCACCTCCCAGCAGCAGCGTCGAACGATACACCACGTCCCACGGGGTAATGTGGTCGTTTATGCCGGCCACGCTGAAACTGTCCACGGTCACCTGCTGCAGGTCGACCGGTGTGCCGCACACTTCCAGCGCCCCGGGACGGGTGAGCGGGTTGTGCTTGAAGAGGTCCAGCAGTTCACCGTGATAGGCCGCCGGCAGCCGCGTGGAGTCGTTGTTCCAGTAGAGGATGTCGAAGGCCGGCGGTTCTTTGCCCAGCAGGTAATTATTGATGAAGTAATTCCACACCAGATCGTTGGGCCGCATCCAGGCGAATACCCGGGCCATGTCACGACCCTCGAGGATGCCCTTCTGGTAGGACCGGCGCTTGGCGGCTTCGAGGGCCTGCTCATCGAGGAACAGGGTGGCCGCACTGTCGATCTCGCAGTCCAGCAGGCTCACCAGGTACGTGGCGCTGGCGACTCGGCGCAGTTGACGCTTGGCTTGCAGATGACCTTGCAGGGCAGCGATGGTCATGCCGCCGGCGCAAGCCCCCATCAGGTTGACCTCACGGGCGCCAGTGATCGCCCGGCAGACGTTCATGGCTGCTTCGGTCGCCTCCACATAACTGGACAGGCCCCATTCACGGTGGCGCACATCCGGGTTGCGCCAGCTGATGATGAACACCTGCAAGCCATTCTTCAGGGCGTACTGGACGACGCTGTTGGAGGGGGTCAGGTCGAAAATATAGAACTTGTTGATCTGCGGCGGCACGATCAGCAACGGCTTGGCGTATTGCTTTTCGCTCATGGGCCGGTATTGGATCAGCTCCAGCATTTCATTGCGGAACACCACTGCGCCGGGTGTGATTGCCAGGGTCTTGCCGACCTCGAAGGCATGGGGCGTGACCTGCCGTGGCATTGCGTCGTTGTGCAGCAGGTCATCGACCAGGTGACTGAGGCCTCGGATCAGGCTGGTGCCGCCGGAGTTGAAGAACTCCTTGACTGCCAGTGGGTTGAGCAAGGTGTTCGAGGGCGCCATGGCGTCGTTGAGCAAGGAGAAGGCGAAGTGCGCGCGTGCATGATCATCGGGCGTCATGTCGCAATCGTCGATCCAGCTCCTGACCTGCTTTTGCCAGCTCAGGTAGGCCTGCAGGCTACGACGGTAAAAGGGGTTGAGTTCCCAGGTGGGATCGGCGAAGCGCTTGTCCTTGGGGTTGGTGGGGTGCAGGGTTTCCCCCAGCAGCACGCGACCCAACTGGCTGCCCAGCTTCAGCGCGTGCCGGGCACTGTTCACCGGGTTGCGCAAGCCGTAGGCGGCAACGTCGCGCAAGGTGGACAGCAGGTCCCTGCCGCGCAGGCCGGTGACCGCACTTTGCGCATTGATGAAGCTGGCAGGGGCGGGTACGGAACCCTTCGCCGGTTTGTCGCGCATGAGTCAACTCCTTCATCATCAGGCCAAATACAAACACACCGAATCAGACAACATAGTCGCTGTTTCGGAAGTTGCGCGTCCCGGCGTCCTGCCAGGCGCGCTGGGCGTCAGCCCCCGCCCTGCGGCGTGGGATGCGGATGCATGACCGCACGCTGACGTTCTTCCTCCAGGAATTTCATGATGATGGGCGCCACAGCCTCGGCCCGGGTGATTAGGAAGAGGTGGCCGTCATCGATGATGTGCAGCTGGGAGTTGGGGATGCGCCAGGCCAGCATGCGCATGTTGATCAATGGGATCAGCGGATCGTCGTCGCCGGCCAGGATCAGGGTCGGCTGATGGATCTTGTGCAGCCAGTGGATACTGGTCCAGCCCAGGCCGGCAAACAGTTGCCAGTAATAACCGAGCTTGCCCGCCGAGCGGACCCTGGCCGCGTGGCTGGTCGCCAGGTTCGGGTCACGGCGGAACGAGCCGCCGTAGATCAGCGGCGCGATGCGCAGCACATGGGAAGGCTGAACGTAGCGCCTGGGGCTTGCCATCATCCACAGCACCTTCGGTTTGCCCGGCACCATCACCGCTCCGGCGGCCGTGGCCGCCAGGATCAGTTTCTTGCAGCGCTCCGGGTAGTCGTGGGCGAACTGCTGGGCCAGGGCGCCGCCCCAAGACACACCCACCACGCTGACCTGCCCATAGTCGAGGTAATCGAGCATGCGTGCGGCAAGCTTTGCCAGGCCAGGAAAGCGATAGGGCCGGCTGGGTGTCGATGAACCGCCGACACCGGGCACATCGAAGGCGATGACTTCCAGGTCCGGGTCCAGGGCTTCGATGAACGGGAACACCAGCTCCAGGTTGGCGCCGATGCCGTTGAAAATCAGCAGCGGCGTCAAGTGAGGCTTGCCGGGACGTACCGCGGTGCGCAAGGTCTGGCCATCCAGGTCGACGGTACGGAAGATGTACGGTTGCGGCATGCTTCAAGCCCTGTGGGTTATGTCGCGATCTTTCATTTTTCCCCGATTCCTTGTGGGAACGAGCCTGCTCGCGATGGCGTCGGGCCAGTCGGTATGGATTTGACTGGCCTGGCGCTATCGCGAGCAGGCTCGCTCCCACAGGGGATTTGCTGCGAGCATGGGATCGGGTCTGCAGCGAGCGGGTCCTGCATCAGATCAGGATATCGGCAGGCAAGTCCCATCCGTTACCGCTCATGCACATACGTGCCAGGTGCCGCTTCACCCGCCACGTAGGTCTTGTTGCCCAGAACGGTGGGCGCCTTTTTCAGTTTGCCCGAGCGCTCGGCCTGCCAGGCCTGCCAGTGCAGCCACCAGGAATCGGTGTGCTTGGTGGAGTTTTCCTGCCAGTCCTCGGCCTTGGCGGGCATGTCTTCGCTGGTCATGTAGCGCGACTTGGGATTGCCCGGCGGGTTGAGGATGCTCTGGATATGACCGCTGCTCGACAGCACGAAATCCACTTTGCCGCCGAACAGTTGCGCCGACTTGTAGCAGGACTTCCAGGGCGTGATGTGGTCGTTGGTGCCCGCCAGAGCAAAGATGTCGGCAGTGACCTGCTTGAGATCGATCGGCGTACCGCACACTTCCAGTGCATTGGGCCGGGTCAATGGGTTGGTCTTGAACATTTCGATGAGGTCGCCGTGGAACGCCGCCGGAAGCCGGGTGGTGTCGTTGTTCCAGAAGAGGATGTCGAATACCGGCGGCTCGTTGCCCAGCAGGTAGTTGTTGACCCAGTAGTTCCAGATCAGGTCGTTGGGGCGCATCCAGGCGAAGACCTTGGCCATGTCGCGGCCTTCGAGCACACCCGCCTGGTAGGAATGACGCCGGGCCGCTTCGAGGGTCTGCTCGTCGACGAACAGTGCCACGTCAGTGTCCAGGGTGGTGTCGAGCACGCTCACCAACAGGGTCAGGGCGTTGACTTTCTTCTCGCCGAGGGCGGCGTAATGGCCCAGCAGCGCGGTGCAGGTGATGCCACCCGAACAGGCTCCCAGCATGTTCACGTCCTTGCTGCCGGTGATGGCCGTGACCACATCCACCGCTTCCTTGAGCGCCTCGATGTAGGTCGACAGGCCCCACTCGCGCTGGTCTTTGGTGGGGTTGCGCCAGCTGACGATGAAGGTCTGCACATTGCTGCGCAGGCAGAAGCGGGCCAGGCTCTTGTCCGGGCTCAGGTCGAATACATAGAACTTGTTGATCTGCGGCGGAACCACCAGCAGCGGTCGCTCATGGACCTGCTCGGTGATGGGACGGTACTGGATCAGCTCCAGCACGTCGTTGCGAAACACCACGGCGCCTTCGGTCACGCCCAGGCTCTTGCCGACTTCGAAGGCGCCCATGTCCACCTGGCTCGGCATCCCCCCGTTGTGCACCAGGTCCTTGGCCAGGTGGGACAGGCCGTCCAGCAGGCTCTTGCCGCCGGTTTCGAAGAAGCGCTTGACCGCTGCCGGGTTGGCCGCCGAGTTGGTCGGCGACATGGCTTCGGTCATCAGGTTGATCACGAAATGCCCACGGCTGATGTCCTGGGGCGGCAGGTTGCTGTCATCGATCCAGGCATGCAGTTCCTTGCGCCAGGCCAGGTAGGTCTGCATGTAGCGCTTGTAGAGCGGGTTCTGGCTCCATGCCGGATCATTGAAGCGGCGGTCATCGGCGGCTGGTTGCAGCTCGGACTTGCCGAACAGGACGTTCTTGAGCTCGGCACCGAAATGGGCGACGTGCCTGGCGCTGTGCAGCGGTTGCTTGAGGGTCTGGGTCAGTACCATGCGAGCAGAGGCCAGCAGGTCTTTTCTGCGCAAGCCGACGACGGGATTCAACCCCAGGGTATTTTCCGAGGCTTGGTACTTCAGGTCATCGTTGTTCTTGTTGCTCATCTACGACGCTCCATTGTCAGACGAGTACCGGGACCGTGCCGCAAAGCCACACAGCCAATACCAGGTACGCTGCTCGGGTGACCGTTAATTCCGCATCGTGGCCAATGAGGAAACATGTGCAAGGGAACTCGCAGGTTCCTTTGCAGGGAACTTGCCAGCTCCATTGGTTACCCGAGTTTAATTTTTTTCGCAAGCAGGCCAGTCATTGACCTTGCCGGGTGGACATTCAAACAGATGAGTCTAGAAAATTCGCCCTAAAGCGCCAGCCCTTGAGCTAGAGCATCAGCTTGACGACGGACTCGCTGGGGTCGCGGGTTTTTCCGGCGGCCTTGAGCTCGGCAAGATAATCGCTCCACAAGTCGTCCTGGCGCACTGCCAACTGGTACAGGTACTCCCAGGTGAACAGTCCGCTGTCATGACCGTCGTCGAAGGTCAATTTCAGTGCGTACTGGCCGGCGGGTTCGATCTTGGACAAACCGACGTTGAGCTTGCCGTATTGCAGGATGGGTTTGCCGTGGCCCTGGACCTCGGCGGAAGGCGAATGCACCCGCAGGAATTCGGCGGGCAGGTGGTACTCCTCGTCCGGCGCGTATTTCAGCGTCAGGGTCTTCGAAGCTTTGTGCAGATTGATGGCGGTGGGGAGTTTGGTCATGGCCTGTGGTCCGTAGCTGAAAGAACCCTGATCTACGCAGCGACACCGTCAGATGTGGGAGCGAGCCTGCTCGCGAAGGCGCAGTGTCAGCCAACAATGATGTGACTGATACCCCGCTTTCGCGAGCAGGCTCGCTCCCACACGGAACTGCGCATGCCTGTAGTGATGAGTTACAGGATATACCGCGACAGGTCTTCGTTCTGCGCCAATTCACCCAGGTGGCTGTTGACGTACTCGGCGTCGATGAGGATCGGCGCTTCGTCATGTTTGCTCGCCAGGTCACCGGCGCTGAACGACACTTCCTCGAGCAGTCGCTCAAGCAGCGTGTGCAGGCGGCGAGCACCGATGTTCTCGGTCTTCTCGTTGACCTGCCAGGCGATCTGCGCCAGGCGCTTGATGCCTTCTGGCGTGAACTCGATGTTCAGGCCTTCGGTCTTGAGCAGTGCGCAGTACTGTTCGGTCAGGGAGGCATGGGGCTCGCTCAGGATGCGTTCGAAGTCTTCCGGCGACAGCGCCTTGAGCTCCACACGGATCGGCAGGCGGCCTTGCAGTTCCGGCACCAGGTCACTTGGCTTGCTCAGGTGGAACGCGCCGGAGGCGATGAACAGGATATGGTCGGTCTTGACCATGCCCAGCTTGGTGTTGACCGTACAACCTTCGATCAGCGGCAGCAGGTCCCGTTGCACGCCCTCACGGGAGACGTCGGCACCGCCGACATTGCCACGCTTGGCAACCTTGTCGATTTCGTCGATGAACACGATGCCGTGCTGTTCGACGGCCTCCAGGGCCTTGGCCTTCAGTTCTTCCTCGTTGACCAGGCGGCTGGCCTCTTCATCGCGCACCAGTTTCAGCGCTTCCTTGACCTTCAGCTTGCGGCTTTTCTTCTTGCCCTTGCCCATGTTGGCGAACAGGCTCTGCAACTGGTTGGTCATCTCTTCCATGCCCGGCGGCGCGGAAATGTCGACGCCGGACATTTCGGCCACTTCGATCTCGATTTCCTTGTCGTCCAACTGGCCTTCGCGCAGACGCTTGCGGAACAGTTGGCGGGTGTTGGAGTCCTGGGTCGCGGCGGAGTCGGCATTGAAACCCATGCGCGCCGGTGGCAGCAGGGCATCGAGGATGCGTTCTTCGGCCGCGTCTTCGGCGCGGTGGCGGACCTTGGTGATTTCCTGTTCGCGCAGCAGCTTGATGGCGGCGTCGGCCAGGTCGCGGATGATCGACTCGACGTCACGGCCGACATAGCCGACTTCGGTGAACTTGGTGGCCTCGACCTTGATGAACGGGGCGTTGGCGAGTTTCGCCAGGCGACGGGCGATCTCGGTTTTACCGACACCGGTCGGGCCGATCATCAGGATGTTCTTGGGGGTCACTTCGACGCGCAGCTCTTCGGGCAGCTGCATCCGGCGCCAGCGGTTACGCAGGGCGATGGCGACGGCGCGCTTGGCATCGTCCTGGCCGATGATGTGGCGGTTGAGTTCGTGGACGATTTCGCGGGGAGTCATGGACATAGTAGTTGGCGGTCCTCAAGCAAGAATGAGCCGGGGTACGGGCTTCATTCTGCGAGATCCTGCTCCTCAATGGTTTGGGTATGGTTGGTGAAGACACAGATGTCGCCGGCAATGCCCAGGGCGGTCTCGACGATTTCACGGGCCGACAGGTCGGTCTTCTTCAGCAGCGCACTGGCGGCGGCCTGGGCGTAGGCGCCCCCGGAACCCATGGCGATCAGGCCGTCTTCGGGCTCAACCACATCGCCGTTGCCGGTGATGATCAGGGAGGCGTCCTTGTTGGCGACCGCCAGCATGGCTTCGAGGCGGCTGAGGGAACGGTCGGTGCGCCACTCCTTGGCCAGCTCAACGGCGGCCCGAACCAGATGGCCCTGGTGTTTTTCCAACTGGCCTTCGAAGCGCTCGAACAAGGTAAAAGCGTCGGCAGTGGCCCCGGCGAAGCCGGCGATTACCTGGCCGTGATACAGGCGGCGGACTTTCTTCGCATTGCCTTTCATCACGGTATTGCCCAGTGAAACCTGGCCGTCGCCGCCCATGACGACTTTGCCATGACGGCGGACTGAAACGATGGTGGTCAAGGGAAGAGTCTCCACGCAGCGGGGCGAAAATGCCCGGATGAAAACTCATATGGGGGTGACGTGGGGTTTTTCAACTGCGGCGTGGGAGTGGTGACAAGCGGTTCGCCCTACCTGTGGGAGCAAGGCTTGCCCGCGATAAAGTCAACGCGGCTCGCCCTGGGGTCGGAGGCGGCGCATCGCGGGCAAGCCTTGCTCCCACAGAGATCGGTTGTCTGTTTGTTCAGCGGCTCTGGCGTTGTTGTAACAACAGGTTGCTAAAGCCGCTGCTAGCCAGTTGTTTCTGCGCCTTGGTCAGTTCCTCGCGGTTGCTGAACGGGCCGACCATGACCCGATACCAGGTTTCGTCCTTCACGGTCCCGGACTCCACCGACACGGATTGGCCCTGCAAGATGATCTGCGCCCGGACCTTGTCGGCGTCGGCTTCCTTGCGGAACGAACCGGCTTGCAGGAAGAACTTCGTCACCGGCGCGGCTTTCTGCACGGGTGGCGCCGGTGGCGGCGTGATGCCAGCCAGGGCCGCCTGGGCGCGGGCGGTGTCGATCTTTGCGGCTTCGGCCGGAGTGACCGGCGTGGCGGGCACTTGTGGCGTCGGCAGGGTTTTTTCCGGTACCGCATCAGGCGGCACGATGACTTCCGACTCCGGCAGCAGGGTGTAGAAGTCGTATTTCGGCTTCACCGGTTGCGTCGGGCTCGGCGGAGTCTTGTTGGCCTCGGCGATGCGCGTGGCTTTCTGCTGCTCCTGGCGAACGCGCTTGACGTCATCGCCCTGGCCCGGCTCCAGTTTCATCAGGAACACGATGAAGGCGCCGACGCTCAGGCCGATCGCCATCCACAACCAGCCCGGAATCGGCTTCTTGGCCGGGGCCTGGTAACGACTGGCGCCGCGTTTGGGTGCAGGTTTTTTCTTGGCAGCCAACTTACATGCGCTCCAGCGTTTCCAGGCCCAGCAGTTCCAGGCCTTGCTTGAGGGTGCGTCCGGTCAGCGCGGCGAGGCGCAGGCGGCTCTGCATTTGCTCCGGGGTGTCGGCGCTGAGGATCGGGCAGTTCTCGTAGAAGCTGGAGAACAGACCGGCCACGTCATACAGGTACGCGCACAGGGTGTGGGGTGTGCCCTTGTCGGCGACGTTGTTCAGCACTTCGCCGAACTGCGCCAACCTCGCTGCCAGTTCCTGTTCGTGAGCCGCCTCCAGCACAATCCGGCCATCCACCTCGTCGAAGCTTTTGCCGAGCTTGCGGAACACGCCTGCCACGCGGGTGTACGCGTACAGCAGGTACGGCGCGGTGTTACCTTCGAAATTGAGCATCAGGTCGAAGTTGAAGCTGTAGTCGCTGGTGCGGTGCTTGGACAGGTCGGCGTACTTCACCGCGTCGATGCCCACGACTTTGGCGATCTGGCGCAGTTCGTCCTCGGCCAGGTCCGGGTTCTTGCCCTTGACCAGGGTGTAGGCGCGCTCCTGGGCTTCGGTCAGCAGGTCGATCAATTTCACCGTGCCGCCGTCGCGGGTCTTGAACGGACGGCCATCGGCACCGTTCATGGTACCGAAGCCCATGTGCTCCATTTCCATCGGGCGAGGTACGAAGCCGGCCAGGCGGGCCACTTCGAACACTTGCTGGAAGTGCAGGGCCTGACGCTGGTCGACGAAGTACAGGACCCGGTCCGCCTTCAGCACGCTGTTGCGATAGCGCACGGCCGCCAGGTCAGTGGTGGCGTAGAGGTAGCCGCCGTCGGCCTTGACGATGATCACCGGCAGAGGCTCGCCGTCGGCGGTCTTGAACTGGTCGAGGAACACGCACTGGGCGCCGTTGCTCTCTACCAGCAAGCCCTTGGCCCGAAGGTCGTTGACCACATTGATCAGGTCGTCGTTGTAGGCGCTTTCGCCCATCACGTCGGCCATGGTCAATTTGACGTTCAGCAGTTCGTAGATTTTCTGGCAGTGGGACAGGGAGATGTCCTTGAACTTGCTCCACAGGGCCAGGCACTCGGCATCGCCGGCCTGCAACTTGACCACCAGGCCACGGGCGCGGTCAGCGAACTCCGGCGACTCGTCGAAGCGTTGCTTGGCGGCGCGGTAGAAGTTCTCCAGGTCCGACAGTTCGTCGCTGGTGATTGGGTTTTCCTGCAGATAGGCCATCAGCATGCCGAACTGAGTGCCCCAGTCGCCGACGTGGTTCTGCCGGATCACGGTGTCGCCCAGGAACTCCAGGACCCGGGCCACGCCATCGCCGATGATGGTCGAGCGCAGGTGGCCGACGTGCATTTCCTTGGCGAGATTCGGCGCGGACAGGTCGACCACGGTGCGTTGCAACGGGCCGGCTTTGCGCACGCCGAGGCGTTCGTCGGCCAGGGCGGCGTCCAGGCGCGAGGCCAGGGCCTGGGTATTCTGGAAAAAGTTGATGAACCCGGGGCCGGCGATGTCTGCCTTGGTGACGTTTTCGTCAGCCGGCAGCGCAGCGATGATTTTCTCGGCCAGGTCCCGTGGTTTCATTCCGGCCGGTTTTGCCAGCATCATTGCGATGTTGCTGGCAAAGTCGCCATGGGTCTTGTCGCGGGTGTTTTCGACCTGAATCGCCGGCGACAGGCCTTCTGGCAACACACCTTCAGCGACGAGTTGGGTGATGGCTTGCTGGATGAGCTGGCGAATGGTGTCTTTCATGGTCTTCTCTTTCAACCGCAGGCGCGGCGGCGCTTCGATGCGCTGGTGGAAAAACTGGGCATTATCCGTGGGGAAGACGGGCTTGCCAACTGTAGCGGGTCGGTTGGGGGCCGGTGGTGACTATTCGGACGCCATCGCGAGCAGGCTCGCTCCCACATTGGAATGCGATTTCCTGTGGGAGCGAGCCTGCTCCGGGCGGCGATATTCCATTCAGTACAAATCCACCGGATCCACATCCAGCGACCAGCGTACCGCTCGTCCGCTGGGCATCTGTTCCAGTACCAGCAGCCAGGCGCTCAGTAGGCGATGTAGTGGCGCCCGGGCATTGGCTTGCAACAAGAGTTGCGCCCGATAGCGCCCCGCGCGTCGTTCCATCGGCGCTGGTACCGGGCCCAGTAACTCGATTCCGCTCAGGTTCTGCTCGGCCAGCAGGCGCTCGGCCTCGCTGCAGGCGTCGTCAAGAAAGCCTTCGGCCTGCCCCGGCTTGTGGGCTTCGGCCCGCAACAGCGCCAGATGGGCAAACGGCGGCAGGCCGGCGCTGCGGCGTTCGCTCAAGGCTTGCTCGGCGAAGGCGAAGTAGCCTTGCTCGGTCAGTTGTATCAGCAGCGGGTGGTCCGCCAGGTGGGTCTGGATAATCACCTTGCCCGGCTCTTCGGCCCGCCCGGCCCGGCCGGCAACCTGGACGATCAGTTGCGCCATGCGTTCGCTGGCGCGGAAATCCCCGGAGAACAGCCCGCCGTCGGCGTCCAGGATCGACACCAGCGTCACCCGGGGGAAGTGGTGTCCTTTGGCGAGCATCTGCGTGCCCACCAGGATGCAGGGCTGGCCTTTCTGGATCGTGGTGAACAACTGGTTCATCGCGTCCTTGCGCGACGTGCTGTCACGATCCACCCGCAGCACCGGGTAATCGGGAAAGAGAATGCCCAGGCGCTCTTCGGCGCGTTCGGTGCCGGCGCCCACCGGACGCAAGTCCACCTTGCCGCATTGCGGGCAATGCCTCGGTACTCGCTCGGTGTGGCCGCAGTGGTGGCAACGCAGCTCGCCGTAGCGTTGATGCACGGTCATCCGCGCGTCGCAGCGTTCGCAGCCGGACATCCAGCCACAGTCATGGCACAGCAGGGTCGGGGCGAACCCGCGGCGGTTGAGAAACACCAGGACCTGCTGGCCGGCAGCCAACGTCTGGCCGATGGCTTGCTGCATCGGCCCGGAAATGCCGCTGTCCAGTGGGCGGCTCTTTACGTCCAGGCGCAGGAACCGCGGCTGTTTGGCACCGCCGGCCCGTTCGTTCAGGCGCAGGAGCCCATAGCGACCGGTGTAGGCGTTGTGCAGGCTCTCCAGGGAGGGCGTCGCCGAGCCGAGGACAATGGGAATGTCCTCCTGGCGGGCCCGCACCAGGGCCAGGTCGCGGGCGTGGTAGCGCAGGCCTTCCTGCTGTTTATACGAGCCGTCGTGTTCTTCGTCGATGATGATCAGCCCGGGGTTCTTCATCGGCGTGAAGAGGGCCGAGCGGGTGCCGATGATGATATCGGCCTCGCCGTCCCGGGCGGCCAGCCAGGCTTCCAGGCGTTCGCGGTCATTGACCGCCGAATGCACCAGGGCGATCCGGGCGTTGAAACGCTGTTCGAAGCGCGCGAGGGTCTGTGGACCGAGGTTGATTTCCGGAATCAGCACCAGGGCCTGCTTGCCCGCTTCCAGGGTCTGGCGGATGAGCTGGAGATAGACTTCGGTCTTGCCGCTGCCGGTGACGCCCGCCAGCAGAAAGGCGTGATAACTGTCGAAGCCTGCGCGGATCGCTTCGCAAGCCGCTCGCTGTTCGGCATTGAGCGGCAGTTCCGGCTGGGCCAGCCAATGTTCATGACGGGCGCCCGGGGCATGCCGGCGGACTTCCACCTGGACCAGATCCTTGGCCAACAGCAGGTCGAGGCTGTCCTTGCTGAGCATCAGCTTGCTCAGCAACTGATGCGCCACGCCGTGGGGATGCTGGGCAAGCGTCGCCAGGGCTTCGCGTTGACGGGGCGCGCGGGCGATGCGCGGGTCATCCAGCGAAGCCCCCGGTGCCACCGACCAGAACCGCTCCTGGCGTGCTTCGGCCGGTTCGCCCTGGCGCAGCAACACCGGCAACGCCCAACTCAGGGTGTCGCCGAGGCTGTGCTGGTAATACTGGGCGGTCCACAGGCACAGCTTGAACAACGAGGCCGGCAGCGGCGGCGTGGCATCGAGCAGCGCCAGGGCGGGCTTGAGCTTGTCGGCGGGGACCTCGCTGTGGTCGGTGACTTCCACCAGAATGCCGATCATTTCCCGCCGACCGAACGGCACCCGCAAGCGCATGCCCGGTTGCAGCCGGGCACGCGGGACTCCGGCCGGGGCGCGATAGTCGAACAGGCGGCGCAGGGGCGAGGGCAGGGCGAGGCGCAGGATGGCGTCGGGCACGCGGGGATCTCAATGACAGGCATGTTCAAAAGACTGGGCGCAATCCCTGTGGGAGCGGGCTTGCTCGCGAAAGCGGTGGCACAGTCGGCATTACTGCAAACTGATTCACCGCCTTCGCGAGCAAGCCCGCTCCCACATTGGTATCGTGCATGAGGCCGGGAGCCTAGCAGACGGTTGGTACAAGGCATAGCTTGCGTCATCGTCGATGTCTGGTAGAATCCGCGCCCTAATTACGTGCGGTATTCAACAATAGTGTTGGGTGGCGGCACGCTAGCCTGAGGAAAACACCATGAAAGCCGATATCCATCCGGAATACCCAGCCATTGCTGTAACCTGCAGCTGCGGCAACAAGTTCGAAACCCGTTCGACCTACGGCAAAGCCCTGGCGATCGACGTTTGCAACGAATGCCACCCGTTCTACACCGGTAAGCAAAAGACTCTGGATACCGGTGGTCGCGTTCAGAAGTTCGCAGACCGTTTCGGTGCTTTCGGCGCCAAAAAGGCCTGAGACTGATCATTTTGGCGGGTCGTTTCGACGGCTGCGAAGTGATGAAAAAGGCGTCCCTTGTGGGCGCCTTTTTTGTGTCCGCGATTTGGCTGAGCGGCGCCCAGGCCTTCTGCCCCGCACCGACGGGCGCGACCGAGGTGGTGGTCCGGCGGGTGGTGGATGGCGATACCCTGCGCCTGGCAGATGGTCGCAGCGTGCGCTTGATCGGCCTCAATACACCTGAGTTGGGTCGGCAGGGGCGTTCCGACGAGCCCTTTGCCGTTGCGGCCCGCCGTCGTCTGGAAGCCTTGGTGGCCGCCAGTGGCGGGCGCGTAGGGTTGGTTCTCGGCAGGGAGGGCAAGGATCGCTACGGTCGGACACTGGCCCATGCCTATGGTGCCGATGGACGCAATCTCGAAGCGCAGATGCTCGCCGAGGGCCTGGGCTTTCAGGTGGCGGTGGCACCGAATGTCGGGTTGGCCGATTGTCAGCGGGCCGCCGAACGCCAGGCGCGGGAAGCGCGTCTCGGCCTGTGGAAGCGTTCACCCGTGCTCAAGACCGGGCAGGTCAAGGCGTCCGGTTTCGCAGTGCTGAGCGGGCGCGTCAGCGCAGTCAGGCGCAATCGTGGTGGTGTTTGGCTGCAATTGGATAATTCGGTTGTATTGCGCATTGCGCCCAATCTGCTGGAACGCTTCGATATGGCTTCGCTCGAGCGCCTTGCCGGCAGGCAGGTCGAGGCGCGTGGCTGGGTGGTCGAGCGGTCTCGCCGTGGGAACGCGGGGCAGGGGCAAGGCCGCTGGCTACTGCCGCTGACCGATCCGGCGATGCTGAGTCCGATGCCGGGATAAAAAATTGTAGACATTTTTTCTGTTGATTGTATGCATCGAGCCCTTGTGTTTCGTGGCCCTTGGCCCAAAGTCGTAGGGCAGGGCGCTTGACAGCGGTGACCGGTCAGTCTTGTAGGGACTTTGCGAGGCGCGTATCCTCGGCGGTCCGTCTGTCCAACACAGTAAAAAGCGGAATGCCCACATGTCTGATCTGAAAACTGCCGCTCTCGAATATCACGCTCATCCTCGTCCAGGAAAGCTGAGTGTCGAGCTCACCAAGGCCACCGCTACTGCCCGCGATCTGTCGCTGGCCTACAGCCCCGGCGTAGCCGAGCCAGTCCGCGAAATCGCTCGCGACCCTGAACTGGCCTACCGATACACCGGCAAGGGCAACCTGGTTGCAGTCATTTCCGATGGCACCGCGATTCTCGGCCTGGGTGACCTGGGTCCATTGGCCTCCAAGCCGGTCATGGAAGGCAAGGGCGTCCTGTTCAAGCGTTTCGCCGGTATCGACGTGTTCGACATCGAAGTCGACTCCGAAAGCCCGCAAGCCTTCATCGACACCGTCAAGCGCATCTCCATCACCTTTGGTGGCATCAACCTGGAAGACATCAAGGCGCCTGAGTGCTTTGAAATCGAACGCGCGCTGATCGAACAGTGCGACATTCCGGTGTTCCACGATGACCAGCACGGTACCGCAATCGTGACCGCGGCCGGCATGATCAACGCCCTGGAAATCGCTGGCAAAACCTTGCCGGAAGCCAAGATCGTCTGCCTGGGCGCCGGTGCTGCGGCCATCTCCTGCATGAAATTGCTGGTGAGCATGGGCGCGAAGATCGAAAACATCTTCATGATCGACCGTACCGGTGTGATCCATTCCGGTCGTAGCGACCTGAACCAGTACAAGGCTGTCTTCGCTCACGCGACCGACAAGCGCACCCTGGCGGACGCATTGGACGGCGCCGACGTATTCGTCGGTCTGTCGGGTCCGAACCTGCTGAGCCCGGAAAACCTGCTGCGCATGGCGCCGAACCCGATCGTGTTCGCCTGCTCGAACCCGGATCCGGAAATCGCTCCGGAACTGGCTCACGCCACTCGCAACGACGTGATCATGGCGACTGGTCGTTCGGACTACCCGAACCAGGTCAACAACGTACTGGGCTTCCCATTCATCTTCCGTGGTGCCCTGGACGTTCGCGCCAAGCGCATCAACGAAGAGATGAAAGTCGCGGCGGCCAACGCCCTGCGCGAACTGGCCAAGCTGCCGGTGCCTCAGGAAGTCTGCGACGCCTACGGCGGCATCAAGCTGGAATTCGGTCGTGAATACATCATTCCGAAGCCAATGGACGCCCGCCTGATCACCCTCATCTCCGACGCCGTGGCCAAGGCCGCGATCGAGACTGGCGTGGCAACCCTGCCGTACCCGAAAAACTACCCGCTCAAGAGCGTGGATGATGTGTTCAACGGCTAAACCGTTGTAACGCTTCAACGAAAAACCCCGGCTCCTGTGAGTCGGGGTTTTTTATTGATCGTTCCCACGCTCTGCGTGGGAATGTGACCTGGGACGCTCCGCGTTCCATCAAGAGTCGAACGCGGAGCGTCCGTAGAGGCGTTCCCACGCAGGAGCGTGGGAACGATCACACCTTGAGGGCGCCATCGCGAGCAGGCTCGCTCCCACATTTGGAATACAT
>NZ_JBMDKO010000060.1:0-34878 GCF_057809755.1 Pseudomonas sp. FG13 | reverse complement strand
CCTCTGTGGGAGCGGGCTTGCTCGCGAAGCGGAGTGTCTGTCACACAGATGTTGACTGTGCCACCGCCATCGCGGGCAAGCCCGGCTCCCACAGGGTTGGGCGGGGTATGCAGATGCTGCGTACACCCTGAATCCAATGTGGGAGCGAGCCTGCTCGCGATAGCGGTGGGTCAGCTTGTGGTGATGTTCGCCGTACCACCGTCATCGCGAGCAGGCTCGCTCCCACAGTTTTTCCGCATCGCCTCGCCAATCCTGTTCACCCCAGATCCCTCTGTGGGAGCGGGCTTGCTCGCGAAGCGGAGTGTCTGTCACACAGATGTTGAATGTGCCACCGCCATCGCGGGCAAGCCCGGTTTCCACAGGGTTGGCATCCACCTGTTCGTCGTCGGGACTTGTCCCTGCTTCCCATGACAGACATGCCCTACTGAATGCTCTAATTTTTTTTGGCCTGTAAGGAGACAGTCCCGGAGAGGGATCTCCTTCGGTTGCACATGACGATATTCATTGCATTGGCCCGCACGCGGTGATCGGCCCGTCCACCGCCAATCCTCGCGTCCAGGCGACACGCCGTGTCTGAAAACCACATTGATCGTCAACCACTCCGAACCAGAAAAGCAGGTCCTTCGATGCAATTCAGCGAACTGATGGCAGCGCTTTCCAAGCACCCGATTCGTCTCCAACAGGATGGCGAAAACCTTGTGATCGAGGGCGATGACGAAGGGCTGGAGAGCACGGTATGGGACAGTCTGGCCGTCCATAAGCATGAACTGCTCGCCCTGGTGGAGAGAAACGGTGGCGACTGGTTGAGCCCGGCGTTCCGCATCACACCGGACATGTTGCCGCTGGCGAGCCTGACTCAAGAGCAGATCGACCGGATCGTCGACGGCGTGCCCGGTGGCGCTGGCAATGTCCAGGACATCTACCCGCTGGCGCCGTTGCAGGAAGGCATTTTCTACCATCACCTTGCCGCAGAGCAGGGTGATCCCTATGTGTTGCAGACCTTGTTCGGCGTAGACCAGCGGGCTCGCCTGGACGATTTTCTCCAGGCCTTGCAAGGCGTGATCGATCGCCACGACATCTTGCGCACCTCGGTGGTGTGGGAAGGGTTGGAAGAACCGATGCAAGTGGTCTGGCGCGAGGCCACTCTGACGCTGGAGGAGCTGGCGCTCGATCCGGCCGAGGGCAATATCGAGTGGCAATTGCATCAGCGTTTCGATACCCGACACCACCGTCTGGATGTGGGACGGGCGCCGTTGATGCGCCTGGTCTGTGCTGAGGATCGGGCTAAC
Source organism: Pseudomonas sp. FG13 (assembly GCF_057809755.1). Taxonomy (NCBI): domain Bacteria; kingdom Pseudomonadati; phylum Pseudomonadota; class Gammaproteobacteria; order Pseudomonadales; family Pseudomonadaceae; genus Pseudomonas; species Pseudomonas sp. FG13. The sequence goes on along the minus strand of NZ_JBMDKO010000060.1, from coordinate 33,589 downwards.
AACCGCTGGGTGGCGATTCTGTTGTTCCATCATATGGCGCTGGACCATGCAGCCCTGGAGCTGGTGCAGCACGAGATGCAGGCATTCCTGCTCGGCCGGGCCGATGAATTGCCTGAGCCGGTACCTTTTCGTAACTACGTGGCACAGGTGCGCCTGGGCATAGGTGCTGAAGCCCATGAAGGGTTCTTCCGCGAGATGCTGGGCGATGTCGATGAACCGACCCTGCCATTCGGCCTGCAAGAGGTGCAGGGCGCAGGACCGGGCATCGAGGAAGCCACATTGACACTCGCCAGCAGCCTGAGTCTGGGCTTGAGGACCCAGGCGCGTCTGCTCGGCGTGAGTGCGGCGAGTCTGGTTCACTTGGCCTGGGCGCAGGTGCTGGGCCGTGTGTCGGGCCGGGACGATGTGGTGTTCGGCACCGTGTTGATGGGGCGGATGCAGGGCGGCGAAGGGGGCGACCGCGCCTTGGGCATGTTCATCAACACCTTGCCGCTGCGGGTGAGCATTGGCGGGCAGGATGTACGCGCCGGGGTCAAGGCGACCCATGCACGGTTGACCGCATTGCTCGGCCACGAGCATGCCTCCCTGGCCTTGGCCCAGCGTTGCAGCGGTGTGGCTGCACCTGCGCCACTGTTCAGCGCCTTGCTCAATTACCGTCACACCAGTACGGCGACTTCGACCGAAGCGGTATCTGCCTGGAACGGTATCCAGGTGCTTGGTGGCGAGGAGCGGACCAACTACCCGCTGATGCTCTCGGTGGATGATCTGGGCGAGGGCTTCAGCCTGACCGTCCAGGCGGTGAACGGGATCGACGCGCCGCGGATCTGTGCCTATATGGAAACGGCGCTGGCGACTTTGGCCCAGGCGCTGGAGTGTGCGCCTGCGTCGTCGCTGGCTGATTTGCCGATTCTGCCCGCAGCGGAGCGCGAGCAACTGCTGGTGGCGTTCAACGCCACCGATGCCGAGTACCCGCTGGAACAGACTATTCATGGTCTGTTCGAGGAACAGGTGCAGCGTACGCCGGAAGCGCTGGCGGTGCTGCATGGCGAGCAGCGCCTGAGCTATCGCGAGCTGAACGAGCAGGCCAATCGCTTGGCGCATTATCTGCGCGGGCAGGGCGTACAGCCGGATTCGCGGGTGGCGATCTGCGTCGAACGTGGCCTCGACATGGTCGTGGGCTTGCTGGCGATCCTCAAGGCGGGTGGCGGTTACGTGCCGCTGGATCCGGCCTATCCGGCAGATCGGATTGCCTACATGCTGGAAGACAGCGCTCCGGCGGTGGTGCTGGCCCAATCGGCAACGGTTGGTTTGTTGGCCGGTGCTTCGATGCCGGTGATCGACCTCGGTAGCGAGCTCTGGCAGGACGAGTCCGTCTCGAATCCGCAGGTGCCTGAGCTGACCTCGGCGCATCTGGCTTACGTGATCTACACCTCCGGTTCCACCGGTTTGCCGAAAGGCGTGATGATCGAACACCGCAGCACAGTGAATTTCCTGACCTGGGCCCATCGTTCGTTCGATGCGAAAACCCTGTCCAAAACCCTGTTCTCGACCTCGCTGAACTTCGACCTGGCGGTCTACGAATGCTTCGCGCCGCTGACATCGGGCGGCAGCATCGAAGTCGTCACTAATGTGCTGGAACTGCAACACGGCGAGCACGACATCACCCTGATCAACACCGTGCCGTCGGCGCTCAAGGCGCTATTGGAATCCGGTGGTTTGAGCGATGGCATCGATACGGTCAACGTGGCCGGTGAGGCGCTCAAGCGGAGTCTGGTGGAAGCGTTGTTCGAACAGACTCAGGTCAAGCGCCTGTGCAACCTCTACGGTCCTTCGGAAACCACGACCTATTCCAGTTGGGTCTCCATGGCCCGGGAAGACGGCTTTGCCGCCCACATCGGCAAACCGGTGGCGAATACCCAGTTCTACTTGCTGGATGAGCACAAGCAACCGGTACCGCTAGGCGTTCCGGGTGAAATCTACATCGGCGGCGCCGGTGTCGCCCGTGGCTATCTCAATCGTGATGATCTGACCGCCGAACGTTTCCTCACGGATCCGTTCAGCGCCACGCCCAACGCCCGGATGTACAAGACCGGCGACCTCGGCCGCTACCTGCCGGACGGCAACATCGAATACCTGGGTCGTAACGACGACCAGGTGAAGATCCGCGGCTTCCGTATCGAACTGGGCGAGATCGAAGCCAAGCTCGCCCAACATGACGCTGTGAGAGAGGCCGTGGTGCTGGCACGCGAAGACGTGCCCGGCGACAAGCGCCTGGTTGCCTATTTCACTCAGTCGGAAGCGGTGGACATCGAGGCTCTGCGCATTCATCTGCAAGGGCAGCTACCGGAATACATGGTTCCCGTGGCTTACGTACACCTCGACGCCTTGCCCCTGACTCCCAACGGCAAGCTCGACCGCAAGGCCTTGCCGGCCCCGGACCTGGATTCGGTCATCACCCGTGGCTACGAAGCCCCCCGAGGTGAAGTTGAAACCACCCTGGCGCAGATCTGGCAGGACCTGCTCAAGGTCGAGCGCGTCGGCCGTCACGACCACTTCTTTGAACTCGGCGGCCACTCGCTGCTGGCCGTCAGCCTGATCGGGCGGATGCGCCAGGTCGGTTTGAGCGCCGACGTGCGCGTGCTGTTCGGCCAGCCGACCTTGATGGCGCTGGCGGCAGCGGTGGGTAGCGGCAGCGAAATACAGATACCGGACAACGGCATCCTGCCGGGCTGCACGCGGATCACGCCGCCGATGCTGCCCCTGGTGGAGCTGGACCAGCAAGCCATCGACCGCATCGTCGCGACGGTGCCGGGCGGCGCTGGCAACGTACAGGATATCTACCCGCTGGCGCCGCTGCAGGAAGGCATCTTCTTCCATCACCTTTCGGCCGAACAGGGCGATCTGTATGTCTTGCAGTCACAGTTCGCCTTCGACCACCGCGAACGGCTCGATGCGTTCGTCGAGGCGTTGCAGGGGGTGATCGATCGTCACGACATCCTGCGGACCAGCGTGGTCTGGGAAGGCTTGGAGTCGCCGGTGCAAGTGGTCTGGCGCGAGGCGAAGCTGCACGTTGAAGCGGTCGACCTCGATCCGGCCGCCGGGGATGCCGTGGCACAGTTGCAGCAGCGCTTCGACCCACGACACCATCGCCTGGATGTCAGCCAGGCACCGTTGATGCGCCTGGCCTATGGACAGGATGCCGCCAATCATCGATTGGTTGCGACGTTGTTGTTCCATCACATGGTGCTTGACCACACGGCGTTGGAAGTGGTGCAGCACGAGATGCAGGCGCATCTGATGGGCGACGTCGGGCAACTGGCTGACGCGGTGCCCTATCGCAATTACGTGGCCCAGGCACGCCTGGGTATGAGCCGAGAAGAACATGAGGTGTTTTTCCGCGAGATGCTCGGCGATATCGACGAACCGACGTTGCCGTTCGGCCTGCAGGATGTGCAGGGCAGTGGCCATGATATCGAAGAGGCCCGGCAATCGGTGGCGGCTTCCCTGGACTTGCGTTTGCGGGCCCAGGCCCGTCAGTTGGGGGTAAGCGTCGCCAGCCTGGTGCACTTGGCCTGGGCCCAGGTGCTGGGTAAGGTATCTGGCAAGCAGGATGTGGTATTCGGTACGGTGCTGATGGGACGGATGCAGGGCGGTGCCGACACCGATCGCGCCTTGGGGATGTTCATCAACACCTTGCCGTTGCGGATTCAGGTGGGGCGCCAGGGCGTGCGGGCGGGCGTCAAGGCCACCCATGCCCGGTTGACTTCGCTGTTGGGTCACGAACATGCCTCCCTGGCACTGGCCCAGCGCTGCAGCGGCGTGGCGGCGCCGTTGCCGCTGTTCAGCGCCTTGCTCAACTATCGACACAGCGCCGCGGGCTCCGTTTCGGCGCAGGCGACGGATGCATGGCAGGGTATCCATGCCCTGAATGGCGAAGAGCGCACCAACTACCCGCTGACATTGAACGTCGACGACCTGGGCAACGGCTTCAGCCTGACGGTGCTGGTGGCGGCGCAGATTGGCGCGCAGCGGGTCTGCGGGTACATGCACACTGCCCTGGAAAAACTGGTGGAGGCGCTGGAGCAGACGCCCCAGGCGGCGTTGTATCGCTTGCCGATTCTGCCTGAAGCGGAACGTGAGCAACTGCTGGTGGCGTTCAACGCCACCGACGCCGAGTATCCACTGGATCAGACCATTCATGGGTTGTTCGAGGAGCAGGTGCAGCGCACGCCGGATGCGCTGGCGGTGCTGCATGGCGAGCAGCGCCTGAGCTATCGCGAGCTGAACGGACGGGCCAACCGTTTGGCGCATTACCTGCGCAAGCAGGGCGTGCGGCCCGATTCGCGGGTGGCGATCTGTGTCGAGCGTGGTCTCGACATGGTCGTGGGCTTGCTGGCGATTCTCAAGGCCGGTGGCGGTTACGTGCCACTGGATCCGGCCTATCCGGCGGATCGGATTGCCTACATGCTGGAAGACAGCGCTCCGGCCGTGGTCCTGGTCCAGACGGCGACCCTTGGGTTGTTGGCTGGTGCCAAGATGCCTGTGATCGATCTCGGTAGCGTGCACTGGCAGGACGAGTCCGTCTCGAATCCGCAGGTTGCCGAGCTGACCTCGTCGCATCTGGCCTACGTGATCTACACCTCAGGTTCCACCGGTTTGCCGAAAGGCGTGATGATCGAACACCGCAACACAGTGAACTTCCTGACCTGGGCCCATCGTTCGTTCGATGCGAAAACCCTGTCCAAAACCCTGTTCTCGACCTCGCTGAACTTCGACCTGGCCGTGTACGAATGCTTCGCACCGCTGACGTCGGGCGGCAGCATCGAAGTGGTCACTAATGTGCTGGAACTGCAACACGGCGAGCACGACATCACCCTGATCAACACCGTACCGTCGGCGCTCAAGGCCTTGCTGGAATCCGGTGGGCTGGGCGAGGGCGTGGATACGGTGAACGTGGCCGGTGAAGCCCTCAAGCGCAGTCTGGTGGAAGCGTTGTTCGAACAGACTCAGGTCAAGCGTCTGTGCAACCTCTACGGCCCTTCGGAAACCACGACCTATTCCAGTTGGGTGTCGATGGCCCGTGAAGACGGCTTTGCTGCCCACATCGGCAAACCGGTGGCGAACACCCAGTTCTACTTGCTGGATGAACACAAGCAACCGGTGCCGTTGGGCGTGCCGGGTGAAATCTACATCGGTGGCGCAGGTGTCGCCCGTGGCTATCTCAATCGCGACGACCTCACCGCCGAGCGTTTCCTCAAGGATCCGTTCAGCAGCGAACCGAACGCCCGGATGTACAAGACCGGCGACCTCGGCCGTTATCTCCCGGACGGCAACATCGAATACCTGGGTCGCAACGACGACCAGGTGAAGATCCGTGGTTTCCGCATCGAACTGGGCGAGATCGAAGCCAAGCTCGCTCAACACGAAACCGTGAAGGAAGCCGTGGTGCTGGCCCGCGAAGACGTGCCGGGCGACAAGCGCCTGGTCGCCTATTTCACCCAGTCAGAAACGGTGGACATCGAAACGCTGCGCTGCCACCTGCAAGGGCAATTGCCGGAATACATGGTGCCTGTGGCCTATGTGCGTCTCGATGCCATGCCGCTGACCCCCAATGGCAAGCTCGACCGCAAGGCCTTGCCGGCGCCGGAACACGATGCACTCATCACCCGCGGCTACGAAGCTCCACAAGGTGAGACTGAAATCGCCCTGGCGCAGATCTGGCAGGACCTGTTGGGCCTGCAACAAGTGGGGCGTCACGACCACTTCTTCGAGCTGGGCGGCCATTCGCTGCTGGCCGTCAGCCTGATCGGGCGCATGCGCCAGCTTGGCTGGTCGGCGGACATCCGTGTGCTGTTTGGTCAGCCGACTTTGATGGCGCTGGCCGCCGCGGTCGGTAGCGGTCGCGATGTCGAGGTACCGGACAACGGCATTCTGCTGGGGAGCACTCGGATCACGCCGTCGATGCTACCGCTGGTCGCTCTGGACCAGCAGGCCATCGACCGCATCGTTGCGACGGTGCCGGGTGGTGCGCGCAATGTGCAAGACATTTACCCCCTGGCACCGTTGCAGGAAGGCATTCTCTACCACCACATTGCAGCGGCCACCGGTGACCCCTATGTGTTGCAGGCGACGTTCACCGTCACCGACCATGGGCGCCTGGACGCATTTGCCCATGCGCTGCAGGCGGTGATCGATCGCCATGACATTCTGCGTACGTCGGTGGTCTGGGAAGGCCTGGACGAGCCGGTGCAGGTGGTCTGGCGCAAAGCGCAACTGGCGGTCGAGGAGGTGGTACTGGCCGCCGAGGCGGGCGATATCGCCGGACAGCTGCGTGAGCGCTTCGACACACTGCATTACCGTCTCGACATGCAACAGGCACCGCTGATGCGCATTGCCTTTGCCCATGACCCGGCCAACCAGCGCTGGGTCGCGCTGTTGCTGTTCCATCACATGGCACTGGATCACACGGCACTGGAAGTGGTGCGCCACGAAATGCAGGCGCATCTGCTGGGCCAGGGCGATCAACTGGGTGAAGCGGCACCTTTCCGTAACTACGTGGCCCAGGCTCGCCTGGGTGTCAGCCGCGAGGAACATGAAGCATTCTTCCGCGACATGCTCGGTGACATCGACGAACCGACGCTGCCCTTCGGTGTGCAGGATGTACGCGGCGACGGCAGCGATATCGAGGAGGCCGGGTTGCACCTTTGCGCAGACCTGAGTCGCCGTCTGCGGGCCCAGGCCCGGACGTTGGGGGTGAGTGGGGCGAGCCTGCATCACCTGGCCTGGGCGCGGGTACTGAGCCAGGTATCCGGCAAACAGGACGTAGTATTCGGCACTGTGTTGATGGGTCGGATGCAGGGTGGCGACGGTGCCGAACATGCATTGGGCATGTTCATCAACACCTTGCCGCTTCGGCTGGACGTGGGCGACCAGGATGTGCGCGGCAGTACCAAGGCCGCACATGCCCGGTTGACCGGCCTGCTGGGGCATGAACATGCGTCCCTGGCCCAGGCCCAACGTTGCAGCGGCGTGGTCGCGCCGATGCCGCTGTTCAGTGCCTTGCTCAACTATCGGCACAGCGGCGCGGATGTGACTTCGGCCGATGCATTGGCGGCCTGGAACGGCATCGAGATCCTGAGCAACGAAGAGCGCACCAACTACCCGCTGACGCTGTCGGTGGACGACCTGGGCGAAGATTTCCACCTGACCGCGCTGGCGCTGCCGCAGATCGGCGCGCAGCGGATCTGCGCCTACATGAACGTGGTGCTGGAGAACCTGGTGTCTGCGTTGGAGCAGGCGCCACAGACGCCATTGAACAGCCTATCGGTCCTGCCGTCGGCCGAGCGTCGCCAACTGCTGGTGGAATTCAATGCCACGACCCGCAGCTATCCGCAGGACAGGACCGTCCATGGTCTGTTCGAGGCACGGGTGCAGGCCAATCCCGAGGCGCTGGCGGCAGTGCATGACGAGCACAGCCTGACCTACGCCGAGCTGAACGACCGGGCCAATCGCCTGGCCCGTCATCTGGTCGGCCTGGGTGTACAGCCGGGGGAGCGCGTGGCGATTTTGCTGGAGCGCTCTCTTGAACTGTTGGTCAGCCAACTGGCAGTGCTCAAATGCGCCGCTGCCTTTGTGCCGCTGGATATCCACGCGCCCCTGGAACGCCAGCAGTTCATGGTCGAAGACAGCGGGGCGCGGGTACTGCTGACCCTGAGTGCCACGACCGCGACGCGAGGCCCTGTGCGTGTCGACCTGGATACCGTCGAGCTGGACAAGTCCGCCGATAATCTCGATCTGACCCTGAGCGCCGAAGCGGTTGCCTACATCATGTACACCTCCGGCTCCACCGGCACCCCGAAAGGCGTGCTGGTGCCGCATCGGGCGATCAACCGCTTGGTGATCAACAACGGCTACGCGGATTTCAACGCCGGGGATCGGGTGGCGTTTGCTTCCAACCCGGCGTTCGATGCCAGTACCCTGGATGTCTGGGCGCCGTTGCTCAATGGCGGTTGCGTGGTGGTGGTCGAACAGGATGTGCTGCTGGACCAGGCGCGCTTTGCCGCGCTGTTGACCGAGCAATCGGTCAGCGTGCTGTGGATGACTGCCGGGCTGTTCCACCAGTACGCTGCGGGCATGCTGCCGGTGTTCAAACAGCTGCGCTACCTGATCGTGGGTGGCGACGTGCTGGATCCGGCGGTAATCAGTCGCGTCCTGAAAGATGGCGCACCGCAGCATCTGCTCAACGGCTATGGCCCGACGGAAGCGACCACGTTCACCACCACGCACGAAATCCGTACCGTGGGCGAGGGGGGAATTCCGATTGGTCGTCCCGTCGGCAACAGTCGGGTTTATGTGCTGGACGCCCAACAGCAACCCGTGCCAGTGGGTGTGGCGGGCGAGTTGTACATTGGTGGTGACGGTGTAGCCCTTGGTTACCTGAACCGTCCGGAACTGAGCGCCGAGAAGTTCGTCGCCGACCCGTTCAGCGCCGATCCGGCGGCCTTGCTCTACCGCACCGGCGACCTGGCGCGCTGGCGTGCCGACGGCGCCGTGGATTACCTGGGGCGTAACGACGACCAGGTGAAGATCCGTGGCTTCCGTATCGAACTGGGCGAGATCGAGGCTCGGTTGGGCCAATGTGCCGGCGTGAAAGACGCCGTGGTGCTGGCGCGGCAGGACGAAGCCGGGCCGAAACGCCTGGTGGGTTATGTGATTCCGGAAGCGGACATCACCCTGTCGGTACACGAGCTGCGTAGCCAACTGGCCAGCACGCTGGCCGAGTACATGGTCCCCAGCGCTTTTGTCGTGCTGCCATCCTTCCCATTGACCGCCAACGGCAAGCTGGACCGTCGCGCACTGCCGGCGCCAGACGCCGAGGCCTATGCCAGCCGTGAATACGAAGCCCCGCAGGGTGAAGTGGAACAGACCCTGGCCCGGCTCTGGGCCGAGGTGCTCAAGGTGGAGCAGATCGGTCGTCACGATCACTTCTTCGAACTCGGCGGTCACTCGCTGCTGGCGGTGACCCTGATCGAACGCATGCGCCAGGCCGGCCTGAGTGCCGATGTGCGGGTGCTGTTCAGTCAGCCAACCCTGGCCGCGCTGGCTGCGGCAGTGGGCAGTGGCAAGGAGATTACTGTCCCCGAAAACCTGATTCCGCTGGATTGTGAACACATCACTCCGGAGCTGTTGACGCTGGTCAACCTGACCCAGGACACGATCGACCAGATCGTGGCGACCGTGCCGGGTGGTGCCCGTAATGTGCAGGACATCTACCCGCTGGCGCCGTTGCAGGAAGGCATTCTCTATCACCACCTGGCCGCCGAACAGGGCGACCCCTACGTGCTCCAGTCGCAGTTCGCCTTCGACAGCCTCGAACGCTTCGAGGCGTTCGTCGAGGCGTTGCAGGTGGTGATCGACCGCCACGACATCCTGCGCACCAGCGTGGCCTGGGAAGGCCTGGACGAACCACTGCAGTTGGTCTGGCGCCAGGTGAAGCTGGAGCCACAGCGCTTCGAGGCCGATGTCACGGCCGGCGATGTCGCCACGCAACTGGCGAGCCGCTTCGATGCGCGCCACTACCGCCTGGACCTGCGCCGTGCACCGATGTTGCAACTGGTCTACAGCCAGGACGAGGCCCAGGACCGCTGGGTGGCGATCCTGCTGTTCCACCACATGGCGCTGGACCATACCGCGCTGGATGTGATGCAGCATGAAATGCAACTGCATCTGTTGGGGCAAGGCGAGCGATTGGGCGAAGCGATGCCTTATCGCAACTATGTGGCCCAGGCACGACTGGGTGCGAGCGAGGCGGAACACGAGGCGTTCTTCCGCGACATGCTCGGCGATATCGATGAGCCAACACTGCCCTTCGGTTTGCAGGATGTGCAGGGGGACGGCCATGGCATTGCTGAGGTCCGCGAGGCGGTGGATCCTGAGCTGTCCAGGCGTCTGCGGGCCCAGGCCCGGCAATTGGGCGTCAGTGCCGCCAGCCTGGTGCACCTGGCGTGGGCGCAGGTGCTGGGCAAGGTGTCCGGCAGTCAGCAGGTGGTGTTCGGCACGGTATTGCTGGGCCGGATGCAGGGCGGCGAGGGGGCCGACCGGGCGCTGGGGATGTTCATCAACACCTTGCCGTTGCGCGTGGACGTGGGCGCTCAAGATGTTCGTACCGGGGTCAAGGCGACCCACGCCCGATTGACGGATTTGCTGGGCCATGAACATGCCTCCCTGGCGCTGGCCCAGCGCTGCAGTGGCGTGGCGGCGCCGACGCCGCTGTTCAGCGCCTTGCTCAACTACCGGCACAGCGCCGCCGAGGTGACCCAGGACGCCCTCACGGCCTGGAACGGGATCGAGGCGCTCAATGGTGACGAACGTACCAACTACCCGCTGACCCTTAACGTCGATGATCTTGGGGAAGGTTTCTCCCTCACGGCCCTGGTCGATACCTCGATCGGTGCCGCACGCATCTGCGGTTACATGCAGATGGCACTGGACAGCCTGGTCACCGCCCTGGAGCAAGCGCCGCACACTGCGCTGCACGCCTTGACGGTCCTGCCGCCCGCCGAACGCCGGCAGTTGCTGGAAACCTGGAACACCCGGAATGCCGAATATGCCGCAGACGCCCTGATCCATCGTCAATTCGAAGCCTGGGCAATGGCCCAGCCGGACGCCGTGGCGGTGGTCCATGAAGACCAGACGCTGACCTACGGTCAGCTCAATGCCCGCGCGAACCAGTTGGCCCACAGCCTGTTGGCCGTGGGTATTCGCCCGGACGACCGGGTGGCGATTTGTGTCGAGCGCGGCCTGGACATGATTGTCGGCCTGTTGGGCATCCTCAAGGCGGGGGCGGGCTACGTGCCGCTGGACCCGGCCTATCCGGCGGAACGCATCGCCTACATGCTGCACGACAGCCGCCCGGTGGCGCTGGTAACCCAGCGTGAGTGGTGTGAAACCCTGCCGCCATTGAGCGTGCCGACCGTGCTGCTCGATCCGCTCGAAGCCGGCGAAATGGAGCAGCAGCCACGGCATAACCCGGATGTACCGGGCCTTGGGGCCAGTCACCTGGCCTATGTGATCTACACCTCCGGCTCTACCGGATTGCCCAAAGGCGTGATGGTCGAACACCGCAACGTCGCGCGATTGTTCTCGGCCACCCAGCCGTGGTTCGATTTCGGCCCGCAAGACGTCTGGGCACTGTTCCATTCCTTTGCCTTCGATTTCTCGGTCTGGGAAATCTGGGGCGCACTGACCCAGGGCGGCCGTCTGCTGGTGGTGCCGCAACTGGTCAGCCGCTCCCCGCAATACTGCTATGCGTTGCTGTGTGAGGCCGGGGTGACCATCCTCAACCAGACGCCGAGCGCGTTCCGCCAGTTGATCGCGGCCCAGGGCGAGAGCGACCTGGACCACAGCCTGCGGCAGGTGATTTTCGGCGGCGAAGCACTGGAAACCGGGATCCTCAAGCCTTGGTACGCTCGTCAAGCCAACGCCCGCACGCAACTGGTGAATATGTACGGCATCACCGAAACCACCGTGCACGTGACCTACCGTGCACTGTGTGCTGCCGACGCCCAACTGACCGGCGTCAGCCCTATCGGCAAACGCATCCCTGACTTGCAGTTGTATGTGCTCGACGCACAACGCGAACCCGTACCGGTCGGTGTGGTCGGCGAAATGTACGTCGGTGGCGCGGGTGTGAGCCGCGGTTATCTGAACCGCGAGGAGCTGACCGCCGAGCGTTTCCTCGACAATCCCTTCAGCGATGAGCCGAACGCCCGCCTGTACAAGACCGGTGACCTGGGTCGCTGGCTGGCGGACGGCAGTATCGAATACCTCGGGCGTAACGATGACCAGGTGAAGATCCGCGGCTTCCGTATTGAACTGGGTGAGATCGAGGCCAAGCTGGCCGCCTGCAACGGCGTGCGTGAAGCCGTGGTTCTGGCGCGCCAGGACACCCCTGGCGATCAGCGTCTGGTGGCCTATGTGATTGCCGAAGAGGGCGAGCCACCGTCGGCGGCCGAACTGCGCGCCGAGCTGCTGGGTTCCCTGGCGGAATACATGGTGCCCAGCGCGTTCGTGATGTTGACGGTATTCCCGCTGACCACCAACGGTAAGCTGGACCGCAAGGCGTTACCGGTGCCCGACCAGTCCTCGGTGGTGACCCGCGAATACGAGGCGCCCCAAGGCGAGGTCGAGACAGCGATTGCGCGGATCTGGCAAGACCTGCTGCAGGTGGAGCAGGTCGGCCGTCATGACCATTTCTTTGAAATGGGCGGCCATTCGCTGCTGGCAGTGAAGCTGGTCGAGCGCATGCGCCAGATCGACCTGGCTGCCGACGTCCGCGTGCTGTTCGGCCAGCCAACGCTGGCGGCATTGGCGGCGGCCGTAGGCGGCGTGCGCGAAATCGTGGTGCCGGCCAACCTCATTCCCGCCGACTGCACACGAATCACCCCGGACATGTTGCCCCTGGTCGATCTGGACCAGGACGGTATCGACCGCGTCGTCGCGTCGGTGCCGGGTGGTGTACGCAACGTGCAGGATATCTATGCCCTTGCCCCATTGCAGGAGGGGATCCTGTATCACCACCTTGCTGCGGCCCAGGGCGACCCCTATCTGCAATATGTACAGTTCACCTACGACAGTCGTTCCCGCTTGGACGACTTCGCCAGGGCGTTGCAAGACGTGGTGTCTCGCCACGATATCCTGCGTACCGGCGTGGTTTGGGAAGGGCTGGACGAGCCTGTGCAAGTGGTCTGGCGCGAGGCCCGACTGGGGCTCGATGAGATCGTGCTGGACCCGGCGGCGGGAGATATCGCGCAACAACTGCGCGAGCACCTGCACCCTCGCCATCATCGCCTGGACATCCGTCAGGCGCCGATGATGCGCATCGGCTATGCCGAAGACGTGGCGAACAATCGCTGGGTCGGCATGCTGCTGTTCCACCACATGGTCGACGACGCGACGTCCCTGGCCATGCTCACAGCGGAAATCGAGGCCCATGTGATGGGGCGCGAGCATCTGCTGGCAGCCTCGGTGCCGTATCGCAACTATGTAGCCCAGGCCCGTCTGGGCATCAGCCGCGAGGAACACGAAGGGTTCTTCCGCGAGATGCTGGGCGACGTGACCGAGCCGACGTTGCCGTTCGGCCTGCAGGATGTGCAGGGCGACGGACGTGGGATCGAAGAAGTCCGCCAGCCGGTCGATGGAGCGCTCAGCCAGCGCTTGCGGGCGCAGGCCCGTCAACTCGGGGTGAGCGCGGCGAGCCTGTATCACTTGGCCTGGGCGCAGGTGCTGGGCCGTGTCTCGGGCAAGGACGACGTCGTGTTCGGCACCGTGTTGCTGGGCCGGATGCAGGGCGGCGAGGGGGCCGACCGGGCACTGGGAATGTTCATCAACACCTTGCCGTTGCGGGTGGAACTGGGCACGCAGGGTGTACGTGCCGGGGTCAAGGTGACCCATGCACGCTTGACCGCTTTGCTCGGCCATGAGCATGCCTCTTTGGTGCTGGCCCAGCGTTGCAGTGGCGTGACCGCGCCGGCACCGTTGTTCAGCGCGCTGCTGAACTATCGTCACCTTGGTGCGCAGACGGCTTCCAGCGAAGCCATCGCGGCCTGGGAAGGTATCCAGGTTCTGGGCGGCGAAGAGCGGACCAACTATCCGTTGACGTTGTCGGTGGATGACCTGGGCGAAGGCTTCAACCTGACCGTCATGGCTGAAGCGTCGATCGGCGCCGGGCGTGTCTGCGACTATGTGCAATGCGTGCTGGAGCATCTGCTGGAGGCGCTGGAGCAGTCGCCCCTGGCGCCATTGGGCGAGTTGCAGATCCTGCCGCCGGCCGAGCGCCGACAACTGCTGGAAACCTGGAATGCCTCGGATGTGGTCTATGCCGACAATGCGCTGATCCATGGGCAGTTCGAGGCACGTGCGGCGACACACCCTGATGCGGTGGCCGTGGTGTTCGAGAGCCGGACGCTGACCTACGGTGAGCTCAATGCCCGGGCCAACCGGCTCGCGCATCATTTGCTGGCCCTGGGCATTCGCCCGGATGATCGGGTGGCGATCTGTGTCGAGCGTGGCCTGGACATGATCGTCGGCCTGTTGGGCATCCTCAAGGCGGGCGCCGGTTATGTGCCGCTGGATCCGGCCTATCCGGCCGAACGTCTCGCCTATCTGTTGCAGGACAGTGCGCCGGTTGCGGTGTTGGCACAGACCGCGACACGTCGCTTGTTGGCCGACAGTCCGGTCGCTGTGGTTGATCTCGACGGTAGCGACTGGCAGGAGCAATCCGTGCGCAATCCGCAGGTGAAGGGGTTGAATTCCAGTCATCTGGCTTATGTGATCTACACCTCCGGTTCCACTGGTTTGCCCAAAGGCGTGATGGTCGAGCACCGCAACGTGGCCCGGCTGTTCTCGGCCACCCAGCCGTGGTTCGACTTCGGCCCGCAGGACGTCTGGGCACTGTTCCATTCCTTCGCCTTCGACTTCTCAGTCTGGGAAATCTGGGGCGCGCTGACCCACGGCGGCCGCTTGTTGGTGGTGCCGCAACTGGTCAGCCGTTCGCCGCAGGAGTGTTATGCTCTGTTGTGCAAAGCGGGCGTCACGGTGCTGAACCAGACGCCAAGCGCGTTCCGCCAATTGATCGCGGCCCAGGGCGAAAGCGACCTGAGCCACAGCCTGCGCCAGGTGATCTTCGGTGGCGAGGCCTTGGAAACCGGCATCCTCAAACCGTGGTACGCCCGGGCAATCAACGCCGGTACGCAGTTGGTGAACATGTACGGCATCACCGAAACCACCGTGCACGTGACCTACCGTGCACTGTGCGCGGCGGATGCCCAGCTGGTCGGCGTCAGCCCGATTGGCGGGCGTATTCCCGACCTGCAACTGTACGTGCTCGACGCGCGGCGCGAGCCGGTACCAGTGGGCGTGGTGGGTGAAATGTACGTCGGTGGCGCGGGTGTGAGCCGCGGTTACCTGAACCGCGACGAACTGACCGCCGAGCGTTTCCTGAAGAACCCGTTCAGCGATGAACCGAACGCCCGCATGTACAAGACCGGCGACCTCGGTCGCTGGCTGGCGGACGGTAGCATCGAATACTTGGGCCGTAACGACGACCAGGTGAAGATCCGTGGTTTCCGTATCGAGCTGGGCGAGATCGAGGCCGCGCTGGCGGCTTGCGAAGGGGTCAGCGAGGCGGTGGTCATCGCCCGCGAGGACGAGCCGGGCGACAAGCGTCTGGTGGCTTATGTCATCGCCAGGGAGGACGCGCAGCCAGTAGCTGCCGAGCTGCGCACGCAGTTGCTGGGCTCGCTGGCCGACTACATGGTGCCAAGCGCCTTCGTGGTGCTCGACGCCTTCCCGTTGACCACCAACGGCAAGCTGGACCGTAAGGCGTTGCCGGCACCGGATCAATCGGCGGTGATCAGCCGCGAATACGAAGCTCCCCAAGGGGAAGTGGAAAGCGCCATTGCCCGGATCTGGCAGGATTTGCTCAAGCTCGAACGAGTAGGTCGCCACGACAATTTCTTCGAGCTGGGCGGTCATTCGCTGCTGGCGGTCAAGTTGATCGAGCGCATGCGCCAGGTGGATCTGAGCGCCGACGTGCGGGTGCTGTTCGGCCAGCCGACATTGGCTGCGCTGGCTGCTGCGGTCGGCGGACACGCAGACGTCGTGGTGCCGGCCAACCTCATTCCCGCTGGCTGCACGCGAATCACCCCGGACATGTTGCCCCTGGCCGATCTGGACCAGGAGGCCATCGACCGGATCGTGGCCGCAGTGCCTGGCGGCGTCGCCAACGTGCAGGACATCTATGCCCTGGCGCCGTTGCAGGAAGGCATTCTCTACCATCACCTGGCCGCGGAGCAGGGCGACCCCTACGTGTTGCAGGTGATGTTCGGCTTTGACAGTCGCGAGCGCCTGCAAGCCTTTGCCCAGGCTTTGCAGAGCGTGGTGTCGCGTAACGATATCCTGCGCACCAGCATGGCCTGGCAGGGCCTGGAGTCACCGGTGCAGGTGGTCTGGCGCCACGCGACGCTGGCCCTTGAAGAAATCGGCCTGGATCCGGCGGCGGGCGATGCAGTGCAACAGTTGCACGAACGCTTCGACCCGCGTCACTACCGCCTCGACATTGCCCAGGCACCGTTGATGCGGCTGGCCTATGCCCAGGATCTGACGAACCAGCGTTGGGTCGGCATGCTGCTGTTCCATCACGTGGCGCTGGACCACACCGCCCTTGAGGTGGTGGTGCATGAAATGCAGGCCAGCCTGCTGGATCAGGCAGAGCTGCTCGCACCGGCTGTACCGTACCGCAATCATGTCGCCCAGGCCCGGTTGGGCGTGAGTCGCGAACAGCACGAAGCGTTCTTCCGCGACATGCTGGGTGACATCGACGAACCGACGTTGCCGTTCGGTCTGCTGAATGTGCAGGGCGACGGCAGTGGCATCGAAGAAGTGCAACAAGGCGTGGATGCGGCATTGGCCCAGCGCTTGCGGGCGCAGGCCCGTCAGCTCGGGGTGAGTGCGGCGAGCCTGGTCCACCTGGCCTGGGGCCAGGTAGTCGGGCGCGTCTCAGGGCGTGAAGAAGTGGTGTTCGGCACCGTACTGATGGGCCGGATGCAGGGCGGCGACGGTGCAGACCGGGCGCTGGGGATGTTTATCAACACCTTGCCGCTGCGGGTGAGTGTGGGGCAAACCGACGTCCGTACAGGCGTGAAGGCCACCCACGCCCGGTTGAGCGGGTTGCTGGGGCATGAACATGCTTCCCTGGCCTTGGCCCAGCGTTGCAGCGGCGTACCGGCCTCGCTTCCATTGTTCAGCACGCTGTTGAACTATCGGCACAGCGCCGGTGAAGCCGCGTCCGAGCAGGCCATCTCGGCCTGGCACGGGATTCACACCCTGGGCATGGAAGAACGGACCAACTACCCGTTGTGCCTGAACGTCGACGACCTCGGCGAAGGTTTCCTGCTGACGGCCCAGGCGGTGGTCGAAGTGGGTGCGCGACGTGTCTGCGGCTACATGCATAGGGCGCTGGAGAGCCTGGTGCAGGCGCTGGAGCATGCACCTGACGCGCCGTTGCGCGAGTTGTCGATTGTACCTGCCGACGAGCGCGAGCAATTGCTGGTGGCGTTCAACGCCACTGACGCCGAGTATCCACTGGAACAGACCATTCACGGCTTGTTCGAGGACCAGGTGCGGCGCACGCCGGATGCGCTGGCGGTGCGTCATGGCCGGCACCAGCTCAACTATCGCGAACTCAATGGACTCGCCAACCGGTTGGCCCATTACCTGCGCAAGCAGGGTGTGCAGCCGGACTCGCGGGTGGCGATCTGCGTCGAACGTGGTCTCGACATGGTCGTTGGGTTGCTGGCGATCCTGAAAGCCGGTGGCGGTTACGTGCCACTGGATCCGGCCTATCCGGCGGATCGGATTGCCTACATGCTGGAGGACAGTGCTCCGGCGGCGATCCTGGTGCAGACGGCCACACGTGGCTTGCTGGGCGAGACGGCAATCCCGTTGATCGATCTCGACAAAGGCATCTGGCAGGACGAGGCGGCGCCCAATCCGCAGGTCGATGGCCTGACGTCGGCGCATCTGGCCTACGTGATCTACACCTCCGGTTCCACCGGTTTGCCGAAAGGCGTGATGATCGAGCACCGCAACACAGTGAACTTCCTGACCTGGGCCCATCGTTCGTTCGATGCGAAAACCCTGTCCAAAACCCTGTTCTCGACCTCGCTGAACTTCGACCTGGCGGTGTACGAATGCTTCGCACCGCTGACGTCGGGCGGCAGCATCGAAGTGGTCACTAATGTGCTGGAACTGCAACACGGCGAGCACGACATCACCCTGATCAACACCGTGCCGTCGGCGCTCAAGGCGCTGTTGGAATCCGGTGGTTTGAGCGATGGCGTCGATACGGTCAACGTGGCCGGCGAAGCGCTCAAGCGTAGTCTGGTGGAAACACTGTTCGAGCAGACTTCCGTCAAGCGCCTGTGCAACCTCTACGGCCCTTCGGAAACCACGACCTATTCCAGTTGGGTATCGATGGCCCGTGAAGACGGCTTTGCTGCCCACATCGGCAAGCCTGTGGCGAACACCCAGTTCTACCTGCTGGATGAGCATAAACAACCGGTGCCGCTGGGCGTGCCGGGTGAAATCTACATCGGTGGCGCAGGTGTTGCCCGTGGTTATCTCAACCGTGATGACCTGACGGCCGAGCGTTTCCTCAGGGATCCGTTCAGCAGCGAACCGAATGCCAGGATGTACAAGACCGGCGACCTTGGCCGTTACCTGCCGGACGGCAACATCGAATACCTGGGTCGTAACGACGACCAGGTGAAGATCCGTGGTTTCCGCATCGAACTGGGCGAGATCGAAGCCAAGCTCGCTCAGCACGAGGCCGTGAAGGAGGCGGTGGTGCTGGCCCGCGAGGACGTACCAGGCGATAAGCGTCTGGTCGCCTATTTCACCCAGTCAGAAACGGTGGACATCGAAACCCTGCGCCGCCACCTGCAAGCGCAGTTGCCGGAATACATGGTCCCGGTGGCCTACGTACTTCTCGCCACACTGCCGCTGACCCCCAACGGCAAGCTCGACCGCAAGGCCTTGCCGGCCCCAGACCTGGATTCGGTCATCACCCGCGGCTACGAAGCCCCCCGAGGCGAAATCGAAACGACCCTGGCGCAGATCTGGCAGGACCTGCTGGGCCTGCAACAGGTCGGCCGTCACGACCAATTCTTCGAATTGGGTGGCCATTCATTGCTGGCGATGCAACTGATCTCCCAGGTCCGTTTGCGCCTGGGCGTGGAGCTGAGCCTCACCGCTCTGTTCGCTCATCCCGGACTCATGGAGCTGGCGCAGGCCGTGTCTCAGGCCGGGCGCAGCACATTGCCCGAGATTGTCAGGGCCTCCCGCGACGAACCCTTGCCGCTGTCGTTCGCCCAACAACGCCTGTGGTTCCTGGCGCAGATGGAAGGGGCCAGCTCGGCCTACCACATGCCGGCCGGCCTGCGTCTGCGCGGCACGCTGGACCACGTCGCCCTGCAGCGGGCACTGGATCGCATCGTTGCCCGCCATGAGGCGTTGCGCACGACTTTCTTACAGGCCCAGGGCGAGGAGCCCTGGCAGTGTATCGCCGCGGCCGATAGCGGTTTTGCCTTGCTGCAGCATGACTTTTCCGAGCGGATCGATGCCGAAACCGAAGTACACGCCTTGGCGGCGCGGGAAGCCGTCGACGCCTTCGACCTGGAGCATGGCCCGCTGATCCGTGGCCGATTGATCCGCCTGGGTGACGAGGAACATGTGCTGCTGGTGACCATGCACCACATCGTTTCGGATGCCTGGTCCATGGGTGTGTTGGTCAAGGAGCTGGCAGCGCTCTACGAAGCGTTCCGCCATGACCTGGAGGATCCGCTGCCGACGCTGGCCGTGCAATACGGCGACTATGCCCTGTGGCAACGCCGCTGGTTGAGCGGCGAGGTCTTGCAAGCCCAGAGCAGCTACTGGCGGCAAACCCTGGCCGATGCGCCGGCGCTGTTGATGTTGCCGACGGACCGCGCGCGCCCGGCGCAGCAGGACTACAGCGGGGCGGCGCTGCCCCTGGCGTTCGACGCTGAGCTGACGGCCAATCTCAAAACCTTGAGCCAGCGTCACGGCGTCACCCTGTACATGACGTTGATGGCGGCTTGGGCGGCGTTGTTGAGTCGCCTTTGCGGGCAGGACGACGTGGTGATCGGTTCGCCGGTGGCCAACCGCACACGGTCGGAAGTCGAAGGGCTGATTGGCTTCTTCGTCAACACCCTGGCCGTGCGTATCGATGTTTCGGGCGCACCGACGGTCGAGGCCTTGCTGGCGCGGGTCAGGCACCAGACCCTTGGCGCCCAGGCGCATCAGGACCTGCCGTTCGAGCAGGTGGTGGAAGTGCTCAATCCGGTACGCAGCCTGTCCCACAGCCCGCTGTTCCAGGCCATGTTGTCCTGGCAGACCCTGGACAACAGCGAGCTGGTGTTGGGCGACCTGAAGCTCGAAAGCCTTGGTGTGGCGAGCAATATCGCCAAGTTCGACCTGTCCCTGGAACTCGGCGAGGCCCAGGGGCAGATCTTCGGCGCCCTGGAATACGCCACGGCTTTGTTCGACGAGGCCACGGTGCAGCGTTACCTCGGTTATTTCGAGCGGGTGGTGCGTGCCATGGTGGCAAGTGACCAGACGCTGATCGAACAGATCGCGCTGGTGGATGACGCCGAACGCCAGCATCTGCTGGTCGGACTCAACGCGAACCAGGCACCGTACCCCCGTGAACAGACCATCCATCAACTCTTCGAGGCCCAGGTCGCGACGCGGCCGCAGGCCATTGCCGTGGTATTTGAAGGCGAGCGCCTGAGCTACGCCGAACTGAATCGCCAGGCCAACCAATTGGCCCATCACCTGATCGGTCTGGGCATCCGTCCGGACGACCGCGTGGCGATCTGTGTCGAGCGCAGCGCCGAAATGCTGGTGGGCCTGTTGGCGGTACTCAAGGCCGGCGGCGGTTACGTGCCGCTGGATCCGGCGTATCCGGCCGAACGATTGGCTTACATGATTGCCGACAGTGCCCCGGTAGCGCTGCTGACCCAACGCGCACTGCAAGACCGCTTGCCGCCACTGGCTACGCCGGTGGTGCTGCTCGACTACGTCGAACGGGTGCGCAGCGGCATTGCCACAGGCCGCGAAGACAACCCGGTGGTGGCGAACCTTGGCGTGCGTCACCTGGCCTACGTGATCTACACCTCGGGTTCGACCGGCGCGCCCAAGGGCGTGATGATCGAACACCGGGGCCTGGTCAACTACTGCGTGGATGCCGTGCGCCTGTTCGAACTGACGCCGGCCGACACGGTGCTGCAGCAAAACACGTTGAACTTCGACCTGTCGGTGGAAGAGATTTTCCCGGCGCTGGTCGCCGGCGCCACCCTGGCGCCGACCCGTGTGCTGTTCGGCAGTGTCGAGTTGCAGCAGGACGCCGGGCTCCGGCCAACCTTCGTGCATTTGACCGCTGCGCATTGGCATACCCTTGCGGCTGAATGGCACAGCACGCCGGCGCAGGCCCGCGATCATCTGTGCGACGTGCGCCTGGTCAACGTCACCGGTGACGCCCTGTCGATGCAAAAGCTGCAGATGTGGGACGCGGTACGCCCGGCCCATACCCGACTGATCAATACCTACGGCCCGACCGAGGCGACCGTGTCGTGCACCGCCGCCTACATGCATTACGACGCCGACGGCGCGGTCGGCAACGCCACCATCGGCACGCCGATGGCCAACACCCGTATCTACCTGCTGGACATGCACCGTCAGCCAGTGCCATTCGGCGTGGCGGGGGAGATCTACATCGGTGGCGATGGCGTGGCCCGGGGTTACCTGAACCTCGACGCGATCAATGCCGAGCGCTTCCTCGTCGATCCGTTCAGCGACCAGCCCGATGCCCGCATGTACAAGACCGGCGACCTGGCCCGTTATCGTCCCGACGGACGCATTGAGTACCTGGGACGCAATGACTTCCAGGTCAAGGTGCGGGGATTCCGTATCGAGCTGGGTGAAATCGAAACCAGGCTCAGTCACTGCGCCGGGGTCAAGGAAGCGGCGGTGATCGTGCGCGAGGACACGCCGGGGGACAAGCGCCTGGTGGCCTATGTCGTGCCGCAGGTTGGCATCACTCTGAACGCTGCTACCTTGCGCTCGGAGCTGTCGACGCTGCTGGCCGAGTACATGGTGCCGAGTGCGTTCGTCAGCCTGGCCGCGCTGCCGCTGACGCCGAACCGCAAGCTCGACCGCCAGGCATTGCCGGCGCCGGATGCCGAGGCCTTCGCCAGTCGTACGCATGTAGCGCCGCAAGGCGCCACGGAAGTCGCCCTGGCGCAGATCTGGCAGGGCATGCTCAACGTCGAAGCGGTGGGGCGTCACGACCACTTCTTCGAGCTGGGCGGGCATTCGTTGTTGGTGATGCGCTTGATTGCCCAGGTGCGCGAGCAGTTGGGGGTGGAACTGAGCCTGAACGAGGTCTTTGCCCAACCCGAGCTGAGCGCGTTGGCCCAAGTGCTGGCCCGAGCGGCACGCAGCACCCGTCCGGACATCGTGCCGGTGTCCCGTGAGCAGGCATTGCCGCTGTCGTTTGCCCAGCAACGCCTGTGGTTCCTCGCGCAGCTGGACAACGCCAGCGCGGCGTATCACATTCCCACCGGCTTGCGTCTGCGCGGTGCGCTGGACACCGCCGCCCTGGGCCGTGCCCTGGATCGCATCGTCGCCCGTCACGAAGCCTTGCGCACGACCTTTGTCCAAGGCCAGGAAGTGGAGCAACGCATTGCTCCGGCCGACATCGGTTTCGCCTTGCAACGGCATGACCTGTCCGCCCACCCGGATGCCGAGGCCGAGCTGTCGCGCATGGCCGGGGAGGAGGCGCGGCAGGCCTTCGACCTGAGCCGTGGCCCGCTGGCCCGTGGTCGCCTGGTGCGCATGGGCGATGCCGACCATGTGTTGCTGGTGACCCTGCACCACATCGTCTCGGACGGCTGGTCCGCCGATGTCCTGACCCGTGAGCTGGGCGTGCTGTACGCGGCATTCAGCCAAGGCCAGGACGACCCGCTGCCGGCCTTGCCGGTGCAATACGCCGACTATGCCGTCTGGCAGCGGCGCTGGCTGACCGGCGAGGTGTTGAGCCGTCAGGAACACTACTGGCAGGACACCCTGGCCGGTGCACCGGCATTGCTGACCTTGCCGACGGACCGACCACGGCCGGCCCAGCAGGATCATTCCGGTCATGCGGTAGGGATCGCCTTCGATGAAGCGCTGACCGAAGGCCTCAAGGCCTTGAGCCAGCGTCATGGCGCCACGTTGTTCATGACGGTGATGGCCGCGTGGGCCGCGTTGCTGAGCCGGATGTCCGGGCAGGATGATGTCGTCATCGGTACACCGACGGCGAACCGCATGCAGGCGGAGGTCGAAGACTTGATCGGCTTGTTCGTCAACACCCTGGCGGTGCGCGTCGAGGTTTCGCCCGAACTGACCGTCGAGACCTTGCTGCAACGGGTCAAGGCCCAGACCCTGGGCGCCCAGGCGCATCAGGATCTGCCGTTCGAACAGGTGGTGGAAGTGGTCCGGCCATTGCGCAGCCTGTCCCACAGCCCGGTGTTCCAGGCCATGTTGTCATGGCAGAACAGCGAAACCGGCGGGATGGAATTGTCCGAGCTGTCACTGCAAGGGTTGGGAGTGACCAGCCGCACCGCCAAGTTCGATGTGCTGCTGGACATGGCCCTGATCGATGGGCGCCTGTTCGGTTCGCTGGAGTACGCCACGGCACTGTTCGACCAGGCCACGATGGAGCGCTACCTCGGTTACCTCGAATGCATCTTGCGCGCCATGGTTGCCGATGAGCAGGCCCTGGTGGCGCAGATCCCTCTGTTGGAAGACGCTGAGCGCCAGCATCTGCTGGAAGCCTTCAATGCTACAGCCGTCGACTATCCGCAAGGCCTGACCCTGCATGGCCTGTTCGAGGCACGGGTCACGACCTGTCCGGATGCCGTCGCCGTGGTGTTCGAAGCGCAACAACTGAGCTACGCCCAACTGAACCAGCGAGCCAACCAGATCGCCCACCGGTTGCTTGCCCTGGGCATTCGCCCGGATGACCGCGTGGCGATCTGCATGGACCGCAGCGTGGAAATGGTCGCGGCGCTGCTGGGTATTCTGAAATCGGGCGCCGCCTACGTGCCGCTCGACCCGGATTACCCGGCTGATCGCCTGGCCTACATGTTGGAAAACAGCGCCCCGGCCGTGGTGCTGACCCAACGCGTCTTGCAGGCGAGCCTGCCCGCGACCGACGCCAGGGTGATGGTGTTCGAAGACGAAGACTTCGCCACGCAGCCGACCGGCAATCCGCAGGTCTCGGGCCTGCATGCCAGCCATTTGGCCTACGTCATCTACACCTCCGGTTCGACCGGCCTGCCCAAGGGCGTGATGAACGAGCATGGCGCGGTGGTCAACCGCCTGCTGTGGATGCAGGACGCCTACACACTGAGCGCCGCGGACGCGGTGCTACAGAAGACCCCGTTCAGCTTCGACGTCTCGGTATGGGAGTTCTTCTGGCCGCTGTTCACCGGCGCCCGGCTGGTGATGGCGCGTCCCGGTGGACATCGCGACCCGGCGTACCTGCGCGAAGTGATCCAGACCCAAGGCATCACCACGCTGCACTTCGTGCCGTCGATGCTGGACGTGTTCCTGGCCCATGGCGAAGCTGGCGAGTGCGAAGGGCTGCGCCAGGTGATGTGCAGCGGCGAAGCCTTGCCAGGCCATCTGGTGCGGCGCTTCAAGGCGCAATTGCCACGGACGTCTTTGCACAACCTGTATGGCCCGACCGAAGCGGCCGTCGACGTGACGGCGTGGGACTGTTCCGGTGCCGAGACGCCGGACAGCACGCCGATCGGCAAGCCGATCGCCAACACCCGGATCTATCTGCTCGACGCCCACCAGCAACCGGTGCCCATGGGCGTGGCCGGGGAGATCTACATCGGTGGCGTCCAGGTGGCGCGGGGTTATCTGCACCGTGCGGAGTTGACGGCCGAGCGTTTCCTCGCCGACCCGTTCAGCGACCGGCCGAATGCCCGAATGTACCGCACCGGCGACCTGGGGCGTTATCTGGCGGACGGCAACATCGACTACTTGGGGCGTAACGATGACCAGGTGAAGATCCGTGGCTTCCGTATCGAACTCGGCGAGATCGAGGCCAAGCTTGCCCAGCACGGGGCGATCAAGGAAGCCGTGGTGCTGGCTCGCGAAGACGTGCCGGGGGCCAAGCGCCTGGTGGCGTATTTCACCGTGCACGGTGACGAGCACCGCGTCGAGATCGAAAGTCTGCGAACTCAGTTGCAAGGGCAACTGCCGGAATACATGGTGCCGGCGGCCTATGTGCAGCTTGAGGCATTGCCGCTGACGCCGAATGGCAAATTGAATCGCAAGGCGCTACCGGCACCGGACCTGGCGTCGGTGATTACCCGTGAATACGAAGCGCCGCAGGGTGCTGTGGAAACGACACTGGTTCAACTGTGGGCCGAGCTGCTCAAGGTCGAAAAGGTGGGACGTCATGACCACTTCTTCGAATTGGGTGGGCACTCGTTGTTGGCGGTCACGTTGATCGAGCGCATGCGCCAGGCCGGCTTGAGCGCCGATGTGCGCGTGCTGTTCGGCCAGCCGACCCTGGCCGCGTTGGCGGCAGCCGTGGGCGGCGCGACGGAAATCGCGGTGCCGGACAACGGCATCGTGCCGGGTTGTGAGCGGATCACCCCGCAGATGTTGCCGCTCGCCGACCTGACCCAGCAGGAAATCGACGCCATCGTCGCCGGCGTGCCCGGTGGCGTGAGCAATGTCCAGGATATTTACGCCCTGGCGCCGTTGCAGGAAGGGATTCTGTATCACCACCTGGTTTCGCCGCAGGGCGATCTCTATGTGCAGCAAGCCATGTTCAACCTTGATGACCGTGCCCGGCTGGATGCGTTCGTGAACGCGCTGCAGGGCGTGATCGACCGCCACGATATCCTGCGCACGGCCGTGCTCTGGGACGGCTTGCGCGAGCCGGTGCAGGTGGTGCTGCGGGAAGCGTCACTGGCGGTGCAGGCCTGTACGGTCGAGCCGGGTCAGGACGTGATGGCTCAGCTTCGTGAGCGTTTCGACCCTCGGCACTATCGGCTCGATGTGCGCCAGGCACCCATGATGCGGCTTGCCTGTGCCTATGACGACGAGCACCAGCGCTGGGTCGCGCTGCTGCTGTTTCATCACATTGCACTCGATCACACCGCGCTGGAGGTGATCCAGCACGATATGCAAGCGTACTTGCTCGGGCAACAGGCACAGTTGGGCGATGCCGTGCCGTATCGCAACTACGTGGCCCAGGCCCGGCTTGGCGTGACGCAAAGCGCCCACGAGGCATTCTTCAGGGACATGCTCGCGGATATCCAGGAGCCGACCCTGCCATTCGGCCTGCAGGATGTGCAGGGCGACAGCCATGTCATCGAACAGGCCCGGTTGGGCGTGGACGACAGTTTGAATCGTCGTCTGCGGACACAATCGCGTCTGCTTGGCGTCAGCGCAGCGAGCCTGCATCACCTGGCCTGGGCGCGGGTGGTGGGCGCTGTGTCCGGGCGCGAAGACGTGGTGTTCGGTACCGTACTGATGGGCCGGATGCAGGGCGGTGAGGGGGCCGATCGGGCGCTGGGGTTGTTCATCAACACCTTGCCGCTGCGGGTTGACGTCGGCGTCGACGGGGCACGGGCAGGCGTCAAGACGACGCATGCGCGTCTCACCGCGCTGCTGGGACACGAACATGCGTCGCTGGCGCTGGCACAGCGTTGCAGCGGTGTTGCTACGTCGACGCCGTTGTTCAGTGCGCTGCTGAACTACCGGCACACTGCGACGCAGGTCACCCAGGAGGCCCAGTCGGCCTGGAACGGGATCGAGGGGCTCGGCGGTGAGGAGTGGAGCAACTATCCACTGTCGCTGAACATCGACGATCTCGGCGAGGCCTTCGTGCTGACCGCCTTGGCGGAGTCGCGCATCGGGGCAGAACGCATCTGCGGCTACATGCACACGGCGCTGGAAAGCCTGGTCGATGCGCTTGAGCATGCGCCCGAGGTACCTTTGCGTGAGCTGGCGATATTGCCGGCGGCGGAGCGCCGGCAACTGCTGGTCGACTTCAATGCGACGGACTCGGTCTATCCCCGCGAAGAGACGGTCCACAGCCTGTTCGAAGCCCAGGTCAGGGCCCGGCCCGACGGGATTGCACTCCAGCATGGGGCGCAGCGACTCACCTACCGGGAACTGCACGAGCAAGCCAGTCACCTGGCGCATTGCTTGCTTGAACGGGGCGTCCAGCCAGGGTCGCGGGTCGCGATCATGCTGAACCGTTCGTTCGAGCTCATCATCAGCGAACTGGCGATCCTCAAGTGCGCCGCTGTCTATGTACCGCTGGACCACCATGCGCCGGAGGAGCGGCAGCGCTTCATGTTGCAAGACAGTGCCGCGGTGCTGGTGTTGACGACCAGTGACAGGGTCTTGCCGGAAGACATGCCGCGATTGGACCTGGACACACTGCAATTGATCCAGGCTGCACGGCCGGCGGTATTCCCCACTCAAACCAGCGATACACCGGCGTACATCATGTACACCTCGGGCTCCACGGGCCACCCGAAAGGGGTGATCGTGCCGCACCTGGCCATAGGCCGATTGGCGATCAATAACGGCTACACGGACTTCGGTGTACAGGATCGCGTGGCGTTCGCCTCGAACCCGGCGTTCGACGCCAGTACGATGGAAGTGTGGGGGGCGTTGCTCAACGGCGGGCGCCTCGTGATCATCGATCACGAAACCTTGCTCAGCCCGACGCAATTCGCCCAGGCGCTGACAGAGGCCGAGGTGTCGGTGCTGTTCCTCACCACCGCCATGTTCAATCAATACCTGATGTTGATTCCGGATGCCCTGGCAGGCCTGCGGATTCTGCTGTGCGGTGGCGAGCGCGGTGATCCGGCTTCCTTCCGGCGGCTGTTGGCCCATGCTCCTTCGCTGCGGCTGGTGCATTGCTATGGTCCCACCGAGACCACCACCTTTGCGACAACCCATGTGGTCACTGCCGTGCCCCATGGCGCAACGAGTGTCCCGATCGGCCGTCCTATTGCCAACACCCGGGTGTATATCCTCGATGCCGCGCGCCAACCGGTACCTGTGGGTGTCGCGGGGGAGATCCATATCGGTGGTGTCGGGGTAGCCCTCGGTTACCTGAACCGGCCGGACCTGACCGAGGAACGCTTCATTGCCGATCCGTTCAGCGATTCGGGCAGCGCGCGTCTGTACCGCAGTGGCGATCTTGGCCGCTGGCTGCCCGACGGCACCATCGAATACCTGGATCGCAATGACGGTCAGGTCAAAATACGTGGCTTCCGTATTGAGCTCGGTGAGATCGAGGCCCGTTTGCACGAGTGCCATGGGGTGCGCGAGGCCCTGGTGGTTGCGCGTGAAGACAGTCCGGGCGACAAGCGCCTGATCGCGTATTACACCGAGCACGAGAACGGTGGGGGCCTCGATGCAGACGTCCTGCGTGCCCAACTGCGCTCCGTGCTGCCGGAATACATGATCCCGGCGGCCTATGTGAGATTGACGGCGTTGCCGCTGACACTGAACGGCAAGGTCAACACCGGGGCGTTGCCGGTACCGGAACTGCACGCTTATGGGAGCCAGGGCTACGAGGCGCCGCAAGGCGACCTGGAAGTCACGCTGGCAGGCTTGTGGGCCGACGTCCTGAAGCTGGAGCAGGTCGGTCGTCACGACAACTTCTTTGAACTGGGCGGTCATTCATTGCTGGCGATCCGGCTGGTCGGGTTGTTGGCTCAGGCCAACCTGACCGTCTCGCTGGCCGAGCTGTTCCAGCACGAAAGCGTCGCGTCGATGGCAGCGATGTTGCAGGCCCGCACCGAGGAGGTCCAGGTCAAGGAGGCCATCGTACCGGTGCGCACCACCGGCCAGCAGAATCCGCTGTTCCTGGTGCACGAGTTCAGTGGCCTGGACCTGTACTTCCCGATGCTGGGCAAGCACATCGACCCGGATATCCCGGTGTATGGCCTGCCTGCCGTCGAGTGGGGCGAGCCGCAGTTGCAGACGATGGAATGCATGGCCTCGCGGCTGGTGGGGATCATTCGCTCGGTACAGCCAGAAGGGCCTTATCGTCTGGCCGGCTGGTCGTTTGGTGGTGTGCTGGCCTACGAGACCGCGATCCAACTGATCGGCCTGGACGAGAAGGTCGAGTTCGTCGGCCTGATCGACAGCTACTTGCCTCGGCTGGTGGATCAGGGCCGGTCGCGCTGGGCGTTGGACGAAGCCCACAAGCTGCATCTGCTGGACCGCTGCGATGTGTTCTGGAGGGCTGCGTTGCCTGGCGAAGAAGTACTTGCAGCGATCCTGGAGAAACTGGTCGATCTGCAAGGACAGTTGGATCGATTCGATTTCGACGGCCTGGTGCAGCATTGCCGCGATGAGGCGGTGCTGCCTGCCGAGCTGGCCGTCTACAGTGCCGAGCAGCTCTGGCAGTACCTCGATCGCGAAGTGGCCCACGGTCATGCGTTGGCCCATTACATGGTGTACCCGATTTCCGTACCGGTGCATCTGCTGGTGGCCGAAGAGCGCAAGGACGACGCTCCCGAGCACGCAGGCTACCTGGGTTGGGACGCTGTCCTGCCGACGTCGCAGCTGCATTGCGTCAAGGTGCCGGGTAACCACCAGAGCATGATGCAGATGCCCCATGTCCAGGCGTTGGGCCAGGCCATCAGCGCTGCACTCCACACCGTCGCATCGCGTCCGGTGCCCTCAGCGAAGAGCGGTTACCAGCCGCTGCTGACGATTCAGGGCGGGCGCGCCGACCGGGCACCGATCTTCTGCGTACCGGGTGCCGGCGACAGCGTCACCGGTTTCATCGGCCTGACCGACGCCTTCGGCCCGGACTGGCCTATCCATGGGTTGCAACATCGAGGGCTGGACGGCAGCACAGAGCCTTTCAGCCTGGTGGAGACCGCCGCCCAGGCGTACCTCGAAGCCATCGACAAGGTGCAACCGGAGGGGCCGGTGCATCTGCTGGGGCATTCCTTCGGTGGCTGGATTGTCTTCGAGATGGCGGCTCGCCTGCACGCTCGTGGCCGCAAGGTGGCCTCGTTGACGTTGATCGACAGCGAATCGCCAGGCGGCAACGGCGTGGTGGGCAGGCCTTATACCGGGACTGGCGTGCTGAACCGGTTGATCGAGGCGATGCAACTGGCCTCGGGCAAATCCCTCGGTATCGATGCCACGGTGTTCGGTGCCCAGGACGATACGGCGCAGATGCGCTTGTTGCATGCCGGCATGGTCCGCGCCGGCATGTTGCCACAGCGTTCGGCGGTGGATTCGATGCGTGGTCCGGCGCGGGCCTTCGGTACGGCCCTGCGTACGGTTTATCAACCGCAACATCAATACACCGGGCCGGTGCGACTGGTGCTGGCGAATGATCCGACCCTGGATACCGCCGGCAACAAGCGCGAGCAACAGCAAATGATCGAAGGGTGGCGCAAGCATGTACCGGACCTGAGCATCTGGTACGGGCCGGGCAACCACTTCACGATTCTCAAGGCACCACACGTACATAACCTGGCTGCCTGGTGGCAGGACGGCCTTCCCATGCTCGATGAGGAGGAGGCCAGTGACTACGTCTAGCCGTCCTTCCTTCGGGCGCACCCATGGAACCCGGCGCTACGTTGGCCGGGCCTGAACTCAACGCACTCATGGTTATTTATGGAAAAGTCGAAGTTTCGAAAAATCGCTGTCGTGCTTGTCCTGGTCGCGGTGACCGGCCTGGTTTTCTATAGCGCTCAGTCGCCGGGCAAACCGCCGGAGTACCTGACCGCCACGGTCGAGCGCACTGACATCGAGAACGCCGTGCTGGCCACCGGGACGCTCCAGGGCGTCAAGCAGGTCGACGTCGGTGCCCAGGTGTCCGGGCAACTGAAGTCGCTCAAGGTCAAGCTGGGCGACAAGGTGAAGAAGGGCCAGTGGCTGGCGGAAATCGACCCGCTGCTGGCGCAGAACGCCTTGCGCCAGGCCCAGGTCAACGAAGAAAACCTGAAGGCGAAGCGGCAAGCCACCGCGGCACAACTCAAGGACGCGAAAGCCACTTACGATCGCTATAAGGTGCTGCAACCGGACGACGCGATTTCCAAGCAGGAATACGAGACCGCCGAATCGAACTACAAGGTGGAGGCTGCCAACCTGCTGTCCCTCGATGCACAGATCAAGGACGCGCAGATCCAGGTGGAAACGGCCCGGGTCAACCTGGCCTATACCCACATCGTCGCGCCCATCGACGGTTACGTCGTGGGGATCGTGACCCAGGAAGGCCAGACCGTGATCGCCGAGCAACTGGCGCCCGTGCTGCTGAAGCTGGCCGACCTGGACACCATGACCGTCAAGGCCCAGGTGTCCGAGGCCGATGTGATTCATATCGTGCCCGGGCAAGAGGTGTATTTCACCATTCTCGGTGAAGCGGAAAAACGCTATTACGCCACGCTGCGCGGCACTGAACCGGCACCGCAGAACTTCCTCGAGACCCAGAACGCCGGGACGCCCAAGCAGAACACCGCGGTGTTCTACAACAGCCTGTTCGACGTGCCGAACCCCGATCATCGCCTGCGTATCTCGATGACCGCCCAGGTCCGCATTGTCCTGGACAAGGCCAAGGCGGTGCTGACGGTTCCGGTCGCGGCCCTGGGCCCGAGAAACCAGGATGGCAGCTACGTGGTCCGGGTCCTGGACGCCGAAGGCAAGGCCCAGCCGCGTAACGTCCAGACGGGGATCAATAACAACGTCAGGGCTGAAATCAAGGACGGCCTGGCTGAAGGCGACAAGGTCGTCATCGGCGAGCCTACCCCAGCCGTGGCGGGAGCCTGACCATGACGCGACCACTGTTGGAACTCGAAGGGATCACCCGTAGCTTTCAAGCGGGCGAAAAGGCGTTCATCGCGCTCAAGGACATCAACCTGACGATCAATGCCGGGGAAATCGTGGCGATCACGGGGGCGTCCGGCTCCGGCAAATCCACCCTGATGAATGTGCTCGGCTGCCTCGATCATCCGAGTTCCGGCAGCTATAAAGTGAATGGGCGCGAAACCGGCTCGATGGACGATCATGAGCTGGCGGAGCTGCGTCGCGATCACTTCGGTTTCATCTTCCAGCGTTATCACTTGCTGCCCCACCTGAGTGCCTTGCACAACGTCGAGATGCCGGCCATCTATGCCGGTGCCGCCGAGTCGCAACGGCACAACCGTGCCGGGGAGTTGCTGGGGCGCCTGGGGTTGACCGGGCACCTGGCCAATCGACCCAGCCAGCTTTCCGGCGGACAGCAACAGCGGGTGAGTATCGCCCGGGCCTTGATGAACGGCGGCGAAATCATTCTCGCCGACGAACCCACCGGGGCACTGGATACCGCCAGCGGCAAGGAAGTGATGAAGATCCTGCTGGAACTCAACGCGGCGGGGCACACGGTGATCATCGTGACCCACGATGAGAAAGTGGCGGCCTACGCCCAACGCATCATCGAGATCCGCGACGGCGAGATCGTCAGCGATCGGGCCAATCCGCAGCGGTCCATGGAAGACCAGCCGCCACAAGGCACCCCACCGGCCAAGGTCAAGCCGTCGAACCGGCTGCTCGCCAGCTTCGGGCTGTTCAGCGAAGCGTTCAACATGGCATGGGTGGCGCTGATCTCGCACCGGATGCGGACGTTGTTGACGATGCTGGGCATCATCATCGGTATCACGTCGGTGGTGTCGATCGTGGCCATCGGCGAAGGGGTCAAGCAATATGTCCTCAAGGATATCGAGGCGATCGGCAGCAATACCATCGAGATCATGCCCGGGGCCGACTGGGGCGACAGCCGCTCGACGGCCATCGAAACCCTGGTGCTCTCCGACGTCACGGCGCTGGCCGACCTGTACTACATCGACAGCGCCACCCCCAACCTTGGGCGCAACCTGTTGTTGCGGTACCAGAACATCGATGTCAATGCGACCGTCAACGGTGTGAGCGAGAGTTACTTCCAGGTCCGCGGGATCAAGATCGGCTCAGGCGTAGCGTTCAACAAGGACGACTCCCGGCGGCAGTCGCAAGTGGTGGTGATCGACCATAACACCAGCCAGCGACTGTTCGGCTCGCACACGGACCCGCTGGGCAAGGTGATCCTCGTCGACAACCTGCCTTGCACTGTCATCGGCGTGACCGAGGACCGCAAGAGCGTCTTCAACACCAGCAAGAACCTGAACATCTGGATGCCCTATGAAACAGCGGCGGGGCGCTTGCTGGGCCAGCGTTTCCTGGACAGCGTCACGGTCCGGATCAAGGACGGGCAGCCGAGCAAGCTGGTGGAAGACAACGTGGTCAAGCTGCTGACGCAGCGCCATGGCACCAAGGACTTCTTCACCTACAACCTCGACAGCGTGATGCAGACGGTGCAGAAGACCAGCCAGTCGCTGGCCCTGCTGCTTTCGCTCATCGCGGTCATCTCATTGGTGGTGGGGGGCATCGGCGTGATGAACATCATGCTGGTGTCGGTGACTGAGCGAACCCGTGAAATCGGCATCCGCATGGCGGTGGGGGCGCGTCAGTCCGATATACGCCAGCAGTTCCTGGTGGAAGCGGTGATGGTCTGCCTGCTCGGAGGGACGATTGGCATTGGCTTGTCGTTCAGCATCGGCTACGTCTTTTCGATCTTCGTCAAGGAATGGCAGATGGTGTTTTCGATGGGATCGATCATCACCGCGGTCGTTTGCTCGACACTCATCGGCATCGTGTTCGGCTTCGTACCTGCACGCAATGCGGCGCGGCTTGACCCGATCAATGCCCTGGCGCGTGATTGAGGTAACGAATTCAACCTAGATCGACTGTGGGATTGGTGTTTGTTGCGGATATCACGTTCGGCACAGGTCAAGTGTGGGAGCGGGCTTGCTCGCGAAAGCGGTGGGGCAGCTTGCACTGATGTTGGATGTGCCGCCGCCATCGCGAGCAGGCTCGCTCCCAC